>CADCRB010000159.1 GCA_902803745.1 uncultured Lachnospiraceae bacterium | reverse complement strand
CTATCTGTCTGGCTATTTCAGCCCCGTCACTGACAGCGATTCCGGCATCTGATGCAGACAGGGCAGGAGAATCATTTATTCCGTCGCCCACCATTACTACCCGATGTCCTTCCTTCTTTGCCTTTTCGACATACTTTGCCTTATCTTCGGGAAGGACCTCTGCGTAATACTCTGTAATCCCTGCCTCGGCAGCGATCTTTGCAGCTGTCTTCTTACTGTCTCCTGTCATCATTACGATATGGGCGAAACCACGATCCCGGAGATGACTCACGATCCCGCGTATTTCCTTTCTCATTGGATCCTCTATCAGAATGCACGCCGACAGTTCGCCGTTCTTTGCAAAATACAGATGGGAATATTCATCCGGAAGCGAATCAAACTGATCTTTTTTATCCTCCGGTATGACTGCCTGCTCATCCTCAAACACGAAATGATAACTTCCTATGACCGCTCTCTCATCACCGATCTCCGATGCTATCCCATGGGCGACTATATACTCTACATTTGTATGGAGTTCATCATGCAGCAATCCTTTGTCAAAGGCGCATTCTACGACTGCTCTTGCAACCGAATGCGGGAAATGCTCTTCCAGGCAGGCTGCCTGCCTCAGCAGTTCGTCTTCCGTTTCATCACAAAAAGACACAACCCGTACTACTTTCGGCTGTGCCTTTGTTATCGTTCCTGTCTTGTCAAAAACTATCGTGTCCGAATCAGCCACGGCCTCGAGAAACCTCCCGCCCTTTACGGTAATGTCATAGTCCGAAGCTTCACTTATGGCAGAAAGCACTGATAACGGCATAGCCATCTTCAGGGCGCAGGAGTAATCCACCATCAGCACAGACACGGCCTTGGTAATATCCCGGCTGATAGCAAATGTTGCTCCGGAAGCAAGGAGAGTGTAGGGCACCAGTCTGTCTGCCAGTCTTTCAGCTTTACTTTCAAGTGAGGACTTCAGCTTTTCGGACTCCTCGATCATCTTCACTATCCTGTCAAAACGTCCGTTCCCGCCGGTCTGCGACACGCATATAGTAAGCTCACCTTCTTCGACGACGGTCCCGGCAAAGACGCTCATCCCGGCCCCTTTACGGACTGCTGCGGCTTCACCTGTCATTGATGACTGATTTACCATGGCCTCTCCCGAAACTGCCTCGCCATCAAACGGGATCATATTTCCCATTCTTACAACGACCTTGTCACCGCATTTTATTTCGGATGAATCAGTCTGTACTTCTCCTTCATCCGTACACAGCCATACCTTGTCTATATTCAGGGACATACGTCTTGCAAGATCATCGACTGAACGCTTATGTGTCCACTCCTCCAGAGTATCTCCTATCTGAAGCAGGAACATCACAGACGATCCTGTATCGTGATCCCCGATCAGAAAAGACGCCGTAACCGCAATGGCATCCAGCAGTTCCACCTGCAGGCGCCTGTTTCTGATAGTCTTAAGTCCCCGCCAGATATATCTGAGCAGTTTTACGGTATCCAGTATCATCCGCAAACAGAAAGGAAGGATGAGCCTCTTGGCATAATGAAGGATCACTGTCGTTGCGATCCTGTCATAATACTTTGATGCCAGCTCTCTGCCGGAGCTTTCAAATACCTGGGGAGGCACCTTTATATCATCAAATGAAAATGCCCTGATGATCTCAATGATCCGGGATCTGTCGCCGGTAAAACGCACAACAACATCTGCCGTGCGTTCATATACGCGGACTTCTTTTATCCCTTCAAAAGAATCAAGATAATACTCGAGGCTATCTGCTTCCCTGAAGCTTAACCGCTTTCTCGACAGATGCAAGCGTATCCTGTTTTTTATCTCATGCCTGATCTCAAATCTCATTCGGTCACGACTTCTTCCTTTTGGGCTCTCTCTTCATTTATCACCTTTGCTTCCTCGTAGATATCATTACAGTTCTCCTGCAGCGTTGTGGCCTGACCGAGAATACTGTCTTTTGCCCGCAGAACTCCTGCAGTGCAGTGAGCGTACAGTTTTTTTGCATCCTTTGATGACAGAAGTTTGATCCCCTCCAGTCCGAACAAAGTTCCAAGCGCAAATAATCCGATACCCTTCAGTTTCATTAGTCCTTTCTCCTTTCGATCGCTGTTATTGTTTTATGATATTTTTGATACTATAGCCTGCTGATTCCGTTATGCGTTTTAATTCCCCGTCAGTCTCCTCGTGCTTGGAGATAAGGGTCACTTCTTTTCTTCCCACATCAGCCGTTGCCCATCTTCCGCCGGCTGAGTTAAAAGCATTTTCGATACGGCGTGCGCAGTTGCTGCAATGCATGCCCTCCACTTCCAGAATATATTTATACGGATAATGGGATCTGTTTTTGTCTTTGATCCTTATCCTCTTTTCGCCCGGATTCTTTGAGCCGCAACACGATGATCCATAGCGGATCCTTCTTATTATTCCGTATACGGCTAAAGCAATGATCACAAGCAGTATTACTATTATCGCTGTATCCTGAACATTCAACGGACTGATCCCCCGGCTTTTTAGTTAATATATACTAACCATATAATAAACTGTTCTATGCATTTTTATAGTCTGCCGCCTTGTTTCGGAGTATTTCGTTAAAGCAAGCCAACGGGCAATGGTTTGTAGTAGCTAACCCAACTGAATAAATATACCACCTTTTGCTGCTATGTCAACAGTCTTTTCACTGCGGCTTTATATTCCCATCCGCTGCGAGCTTTCCTTACCGCCTTCAGCTTTTTCTCCTGCTCAGGGAATGATGCCGCCATGAAATTCCATAGATCTTTCATTTTCAAAAGCGCAGTGCCTTCCGAGAGGTCATGCTCGTATTCATCGAATAATTCATCGAGAAAACCGCTCAGAATCTCTTTTTCACGGTCTGAAAATCCATCTTTCCCAAGGTTTTCATGTTTTTTGATCCGCTCGGGCAAAAAAGGATCTGCCAGCAGTCCGCGGCCTGTCATGATCCCCCTTATCCCGGGAAAGGAATCAAGTATCTTCCCGGAATCTCCGAAAGATCTCAGGTCACCGTTAAATACAAGTTTTTCATGATCTATATGCTCATAAAAAACCCCGAATGCATTAAGATCCGGGGTTTTATCATAAAAATCGTCTCTGATACGGGGATGTACGATAATTGCAGCTAAAGGATATTCAGCATAGAGCCTCGCTATATCATCAGCCTCGTCATAAGAGGAAAATCCTGCTCTGGTCTTAACAGATACTTCAGGCATATCCATTGTCTCCCTGGCTGCAGACACTTCATCCAGGAAAGATCGAAGCGCGGACGGATCAAGCAGCATCCCTGCTCCTTTTTTCTTTGTCGTGACCGTCGATGAAGGACATCCGGCATTCAGATTTACTTCTGTATAACCGGTCTTTTTTAATTCAGCGGCCGCCCAGATAAAATGCTCAGCCCGATCTGTCAATATCTGCGGGACGAGCCCCGGACAGTACTCCTCTATTTCCCTCTTTTCTCTTTTCTTAAACTTATGAGTCTGATTGGCCACAAGAAACGGAGTATACATCCTGTCTATGCCCGTGAACCACCTTGAATATACCCGCCTGAATGTCGCAGTCGTAATACCCTCCATCGGCGCCATTTCAACAAGTATCTTTTTCTCATTCATCTTTTCGTATAAGTGACCCGTTTCTTTAATCCCCATGACACTTTTTGATCTGATGAAGTTTCCAGCCGTTTATGAAGAATCTGATCGTCTCATCGGCAACCACAAGACAGAATATACTGATGATGCCTTTATGAAGCACCATTACCAGGACAGTACTGAATATGATCACAAAGGCTGTCCCGAAAAGCTGGGTCTTCAGCATCCACCCCGGATCTCCATATCCCCTGATACCGGAGCCGAAGGTCATATTTCCGCCCTTCGGAAACAGATCGATCCCCACGATAAGCAGATAAAGCCCGGCTGATGCAATAACCGCTTCGTCCTTGGTAAAAAGTCCCAGGATCTGTGTCGGAAACAGTAGAAATATGATCAGGTTAAACAGTGAGATTGCCCAGCTCAAGATTGCAGAATTCATCACAACATACCAGACACCTTTTACATTACTGCTCCCCGTTTCAAATCCTGAAAGAGTCAGGGTTGCCGTGGCTATAGATTCCACCACGACAACGGCAATAAGCTCTACTCCGAAAATGATAGAGTGTATTCCGGCAGCTTCCACAGATATCCTGTTAAGCATGACTATAAGGTAGAGATTTCCCATATTCCAGGCAAATTCTTCACAGGCAGCCGGCGCTCCAAGCCTTATTGTCTCTACGTAAGGCCTGAACTTCGAGGAAATGATCTCGGACAGTCCCGGCTTAAGTATCAGCTCTTTCGACTTGATCACATATATAAAAACAATCATGTCACCCAGCAGCTCCGCAATGGTTGTGGCCAGGGCCGCTCCCTTTACACCCATCGCAGGAAATCCGAAATGTCCGAAGATCATGGCATAATCGAGCACCACGTTTGCAAGTGATCTTGATACGCCATACCATAACATTATCTGAGTTCTCTGGCTTACAGACAGCAGACAGCTGATAGATACACCTACTCCCTGAAGAAGAAATATGGGGGCAAAGTATCTTGCATAGTCTATACTCATTCCTATGATACTCTTATCTACACCCATAAGAGAAAATGCCAGCTGCGGGTAAAAAAACCAAAACAGGAAGAGCACAAATCCCATCACGTTATTGTACTTAAAGAGGGATGCCAGAATGCGCCTCCCCCTTTCATTCTCTCCTGCTCCGTATGCCTGGCTTACAAGGATCGTAGCACCTGTAGTCAGCGAAAACATGACACTCATCGAAGTCCACATTGGTGTAGACGCATTTCCGACCGCACTCATGCTTTCAAGAGACAGTCTCCCGATAAATATCCTGTCTATCAGCATCTGCAGCTGCGAGATAAGGTTGGAAAGCATTATCGGGACTGCGATCATCAGTATTTTCTTTATATAGTTAATATTTATTATCTGCTTCATAATGCCCGGGTTGCCAGGGGACGTACATTTTGACAACTAATAATAAATCCAAACAGTAAATTTAAGAAATATGGTAAAGTGCCTTGTTCAATTTGTCCAGATTGTGTGGCAATAATCCTTGTCAAAAAGTACGTCCCAGCCTGACAATCCTTACACCATAAATCCGAAGCCGCCGGCTGACTGCCTTCCATTCTGCATTGCTGTGCTTCTCCTCTGCCTTTGTATCGCCTGTCTGATATCGGAGGCAGTGATCGCCTGAAGTCTGCTTCTTGCCGATCTGACGGCTTTTATATCCCTGGTCCTCTTTGCGGCAAATATGGTCGCATTCTGCAGCAGGCTCCTGGCCTCCCTCCCGTTTCCGAAGTTTCTGTCCCTCACACGCTCAGCAAAGTACGCCCGCAGATCTTCATCAGCGCTCTTTGTCAGGCTGAACTGCTGGGTCCTGGCCAGGATATGCACTATCTCCACCATTTCGTCCGGAGTATAGGACTTGAAGAAAATTGTCGAATTGATACGGCTCTTCAGTCCGGGATTGGAGTCAATAAAGCCCTTCATCAGATTGTCCTTGTCATCCACATCGATGCCTCCGTAGCCTGCGAAAAGAACCAGCTTCTCCGGGCCATGCTCCTCTATCTCCGTGATAAGCGCTGCCACTGCCTCCTGGCTGAATCCGTCTCCGCCCCTGTCCCAGCCGTCACGAGCCACAAGGGAATAAGCCTCATCGATCATTATAATGTCATTATTCTCAAAGATCCTGTGCACCTTCGGAGCAGTATGCCCTACAAACATACCCTTAAGATCAGCACCGTTCACACAGGTAAAACGGTTACCGGGCAGAAGGTTCTGCTCCATCATCATATTGCCCATAAGCTTTGCCACTGTGGTCTTCGCAGTACCCGGAGCCCCTATCAGGAGATGCACATTATGAAAGCTGCCTTTGCCGAGTCCCACAGTCTCTCTTCTTTTGTAATACTTCATCACATCCACGATCTCGCGCACCTGCCTCTTCACGTCCTCCATGCCATAGAGTTCCCTCTCAAGCTTCTTTACACTTAATGCGTCATCAAGGCTTTTCTTTTCCATTATGTTCGCGAACTTCTTAAGGATATCAAAATCCTCTTCCCTAAGCTCCACACCGGGATCCCCCTGCTCACGGATATAATTGATTATCCTTTTCATCAGCATCGACTTGGCCGGATTCTTCATACCAGTGATCCTCTGTACGATCCTTGCGGTGGGAAAATCCTCCGAAAGACTGAACCCTTCTTCTGCGACCCAGTTTTCAAACTGCTCTCTTCGATAGGCGGCTTCTTTTTTCTTATCCCACCTGCTGTTGATATCGATCACTGCGGCCGCCTGATCCAGCACCATCTGAGTGAAGGAAGGATTCTCGTTTGAGACATTCCCTTCAGGAAATATGTCATCATCAAAGGTACCTTCAAATAAACCCGCATCTTTGCTTTTTATTTCCAGAATATATATATGCCGGTTATTGGGAAAATGCGCAGCCACTTCTGTCGAGAATCTGTCATAAACATTCCCTCCGAATCCTCCGAAGGCGCTGCATAAGACACTTTTTACCACAATACATATTGGCTCTTCCTTGCAGGCAAACCACCATGGAGTCTTCTCTCTTTCGTTATTCTGCCCCTGCATTCCGAATCCGTTACTTATAAAGATGCTTGCATCCTCATGGCCCCATACCCTTTTTATTTCTTCTATATCGAGCAGAGGAAGCCTGTACTTGCTTTCAAGCCACTCCTCGGCATCCTCGGGTCCCGGATTCTCTTCGCCGTCATCTCCGACATATTCTTCGTCCGGCAGATCCTCAGATTCAAAGTAATCATCATCGGCCTCAGTCAAAAGATCAGCATCATCATCATACTCGCCGGCATCACTGTCATCTGTCTGATTGTATGCTGCAGCGAGATAAGTGACTGCCATTAAACCATTCTCCTCATTGTCTGCCCTTATCACTACTGTCTTTGAAGGTCTGCGGTCCGTCTGCTTTTTTACGTTTTCGAAATAAAGCGCTCCGTTCTTCAGATCCTCCTCCAGCTTGTTTCTGTCAAGAAATGACGGTATCTGCAGATACCTGACCTTCTCTCTTCCTCTGCCTCTTAAGAATACGTTATGCTCAAACGGTGCGAGCAGATTCAGTTTTTTCATTGTTTGATCCTCCTTTTTTTCAGCTTATAAAACCGTGCCGGCGCTTTATCAGCAGTCCTTTGCTTAAGCCGTTTCTAATACAAAGGCATAACCGCAGCCTGTGCATATTCAAATCCGAAATTCCTCCTGTTTTCAGGCATCCTGCGAAGACGTTCCATACCCTTTTTCACGTCTGCTGCACTTATAGTATCCGCGGCTCCTGCAGGGCTTATGCCCGAATGGATCCTTACGGAATGCGCTACTATAGCTGATTCCACGAGCTTGCGCACCTCCCTTGCATTCCCGAAGTTCCTTCCGTTCTTCTGCTCCTCCACATACTTCAGTGCCTGCTCCGAAGCTCCCCTGCCCGGGGCATATCCCTTCTCAGCTATCATATGGACGAATATATCCTTAAGCTCCTTTACGCTGTAGTCCTCGAAAGCCACCATTCTGGATATTCTGGATGAGATACCTTCATCAAGCTTAAGGAAAGCCGCTGCCTCCTTTTCATACATGGAGAATATGACCGTTACATCCGGATACAGCTCCATGAACCTTACGAATTCCTTCACGGCTTCCTTCAGATATCCTCCGCTGGACTCATTAAGGAAAAATCCCGCCTCATCCACAAACAGTATGCCGCCCCTGGCTTTATCGAAAAGTCCGGAAACCCTGGATGCGGTATGTCCTACATACTTCCCTATGACATCTGCCCTGCTTGCCTTAACAAAAGCTGTATTGCTGATGCCCTTATCCGCCATGATATCGGCCAGAAGCTCGGCGCAGGTAGACTTGCCTGTCCCGGGATTACCATAGAAGATCATGTTTGAGTGCATATCCTTAAGACTGCGGTTCCTGCTCTTTTCCAAAAGGAGAGATGTAAATTCCGTCACTGTCTCCTTGATATTATCAAGTCCCGGCATGCGCATAAGCTTTGCCTCCGCGCTCTCTTCAGACACACCCTCAAGACTCAGATCCTCCGCCGTAAGCTCTCTGATCCCCCTTTGTGATGCTGCATCAATTGCCTGTCCTACTGCCCACTCCAGATCTTCCTCGGTGAAATCTTTGCCTCGAAGCTTCCTTATCCTCCCTACCGCGTTAGCCGGCGTAAGTCCCTCCCCGAGCCTCATCCCTGCTGATCTTAAGAGCTTATCAAATACATCCTCATAGTATCCGTCAGGGATATCCTTTATGATCACAGCCTCATAGCCTTTCTCCATCCTGAGAGCTGTGACCCAGGGCTCCCTAAGCCTCTCAGGAAGGATCCATATGAATTTCCTCACCCTGGTGTCAGCAAGGATGGCATCTACCTTGTTATCGATATCCTTGTCATCATTCAGACCTTCATACATCACGTTGTCTCCATTGGCCTCCTCCATGAGGATGCTGAGGTATGCATTTCCCGGGATGATATCCGGAATCCTCACCTTACTCAGATCTATGAGATCTATAGATGCAAAATCTATATATTCCTCATCATCAAATTCAAAATCGAACTCCAGCTCCTCCTCTTCCTCAGGCACGATCGAGCTTTTGCTGTATCTGTCGCAGATATATTTCGCTGACTTCACCGCTGCGGGCTCTGATCTGCTCACAATGAGAAACCGGTCTTTTTTTCCATAGGGATGCTTATCGATGAAATCCTTAACATCTTTTATATAAGGCACCTCCTCACTGTAGTCCTTATTGACATGCTTCACCCTCCTGTACACATTCTGCTTTCCCATTTCCTTGCGCTCTACTCTGGGATATGCTCCGCTGTTTATCATTTCTTTCCTCCTTTTCAGACCGCATCGCCGGCTTCTTCGGCCGTACCTAGCTCCTCGCCGTAATATACCGATCCGCATACCTTAAGAAACATTTCACTTTTATACTTTGTGAGTATCATCATCATCTTCCTGTCGCTGTTTATATATGAGAAGGCTTTTTCAACTGCGGGCTTGTCACCAAGTTTTATCAGCAGTCCAAGGACATTATTGATATAATCACTGATCACCGCCTGCTTTACTCCCTTCTCCCCTGCGCGCTCCTTTATGGTCTTCATAAGGTTATCCACCACATCAAATCTCATATCAACGGACATCTCCTCCATCCTGCTGCAATACCCGTCGATATCAATGCCTCCGAGTATTTTTGCCATATCCTCAGACGTAAGATCCCTGCTCTTTACCAGCTCATAATATCTGGCAAATTCCCTTGCAGTCCTGCCTGACTTGATGAACTGCCCTATCATCGCTTCATCCACTCTTCCCCCTGTCTTCTCATATACATCTATCGCGACACTGAGATTCTCCCAGCCTCTTGCAGTGACAAGGTCATCCTCCTTGCCATGCTCACAGATGTAAGCCCTGTTTTTATTGAGCTTCAGGTAATCCACAATGATCTGACAGAAGCCGTGCGTTTCAGCGTATTCAATAAAATCATCTGCGCTGAACCCGACTTCGATCTTTCTGACCCTGTCCATCACCGTAAGATCAAGCATACGTGCGCTTTTGTTGTATTTCACGGGATTGCCGCAAAGGACCACTACCCAGCCCTCAGGTAATGAATGTGCCCCAATGTTCTTATTTTGCAAAAAAGCCAGCATCACAGGGATGAGAGTGTCTGTCATGCAGTTAAATTCATCAAGGAGCAGTATCCCTTCCCGCTCACCCCGGTCATATTTTTCCATCACCCTCGCTATGATCTCAGACATGGTATATTCGGTGTATTTATATCCCTCTGACTCTTTTATGACCGGAAGTCCCAGTACTGTATTTCTCGAGTGGTGCGTGATACTGAAGCTCACAAAGCCTATCCCCAGTTCATCTGCTGTCTGCGATGCGATCTGGCTCTTACCTATACCGGGGCTTCCCAGGAGATAGAAAGGCAGGCGGTTGACCTCATTCATCACGTATTTTCCGTTGCTGTCCTTCAGGAGATATCCTCTTATACCATCTTTCATTGCCTCTTTTGCTTCACTGATACTGTACATCTGTCATTTCCTCCTTTTCTTTTCTCTCCTTAAGGATCACTGTATCTATCCAGTCCGGTATGTCGCTTCTTACTGCGCTTCCATATTCAGGCAGCACGAACATCACAGGATAAGCACTCTTTTCATCCGGAAAGCTCCCCCATGCATCCGAGAAATAAAGGAGCAGATCCACCTGCTCTCCCTCAGATACCAGACTGTCATCTATCCATTGGAATACCGGTCTGAAATCAGTACCGCCATATCCGCAGAATTCCATGTCTTCACCGAATGGCTTCAGGTCTTCCATGCTGTTGAATGCTTCGACCTTTTGCAGCCTGTCATCGCACTGAAGGACATATATTGTCTTAAAGCAGAACTTAGGAGCTTCCTCTTCAAATATCTCCAAGAGCTGATCCAGGAACCGTTCTGTGTGCTCAAGACAGGAGCCGCTTGTATCAATGGCTATCACAAGATTTTCCATACTTTTCATCTCATATTCCTCCGGCGGCTCTATGAGCGGTATATCTCCATACAGTGAAAGTCCGTATTCATATAACATGGGATCTATATAGTCCGGCTGCTCACGTGACACGGTCCTGCTCCTAAGGAAGCCTGACAATGCATCTGCAAGACTCTGTCTCCTGCCTTCCGGTCTGAAGCTTTTTTTCAATATGCTCCCGGGAGAGTCCGACCTCAGTATCCCTGCTATATAAGCTGCATCTTTAAGGTGCTTGCTGTCACTTCCCGTGATATACCTGGCAGCCTGCTCCCATTTGGTCACCACTTCCTTCCGGACACTGCCCTTACCCCACCAGAGAGAATGATCATCTATTCTCCTCTTTGCTCCTGTCCTCAGGACTTTCTCAGCCATCCTTCTGTCCTGCAGCGCAAGGTTGTAGAGTCCGAAACCTACTGTCGAGTACCAGTCAGGCCTTGACAGGCATCTGTATGTCCTGTTCATCCCAAGCGCCTCCATTATCTGCTCTATCTGAAGGTCCATCACACAGCCTGCAAGCTTCACCCTGCCATACTCGCCACTCATTCCGAAGTGCCCCAGGATCCCGTGCATTATCACATGAAATATCTCTTCCTCTATGACAGCCATGCCATTGAAGGTATAGCTGCCAGCCACCTTCTCAGGATCAAAGAAAAGATGCTCGCCGTCAGTACCGATCATATAGCATGAGCTCTCCTTAAAAGGCTCGGGCTTCAGTATATCTACCGCATATACGAGCCGGTATGCTTCCGCTTTGACTTTATTCAGCCCTGAATCAATGATGCGAAATGCGATATCCGTATCACTCATATCTTCTGATCCTCCCGTATTTCTGCATGATAAGGATCGGCAGCATATATTCGCAGCTCCTTGCAGCACGCACTCTCCTTATCACATTATCGAGACATCTGTCAGGCACCAGACCCTTACCGGTCAGAAGGAGAAATGAATCCCTCAGAAGCTTCGGGTGCGCCATAAGGAATAAAGATATATTTTCTGCAAGACGATCGTCTTCTATAAACCAGTAATCAATGCTTCCTACGCTCCAAGCCAGTCTCATCATCCGGTACCTTTCCCTGTTTTCTTTAACCTCATCATTTTCCTCCTCAGGGTCATCTACATCATATTCCCTGAAGCCGAAAAATGTTTCCGGATTGCATGCTAATGCTGAAGTTATGATAAGCTCCGGTTTATGGCCGAGTATCCTCTCTCCCGATGCCAGACAGTCCAGCGCTTCTTCGATCCCCGTCTCTCTTGTTTTCTGTATACTCCTTATGTAATAGTACTCACTGATATTCACCTCCGAAATAAAACCGGCCAGCTCAGCCTTTATGCTCTTCCACTCATGCACCAGCTCATCCAGTTCCAGATAACAGGAAATATCCTCATTCAGTACCTTCTTTACCCCCGTATACATATTTATCAGCATCGCATACAGGCAATCCGTGTACTCCTTCATCCAGCTGTATCCGAAGGCCTTTTTAAGCTTCAGGAAATCGCCTCTGACATCTCTGTCAATCCGTACCTTATAGCCTTCAGACAGTATCTCAAGTCTCTCCTTCATCAGCATTTCAAGGTTTACCGGATCATTCTTATACAGCTTCATGAGAAAACATGCTGCCGGTATCTCCTCTACCATCCTTGGCCAGTCACGCTGATCAAAGCATTCCGGAGCCCTGTGGTAGTCATTCACTATCTTCGCCTGTACCACACGCTTATCAAGCTCCCGAATACCGTTGATATCGATCAGTCCTCCGTTTGATACCGGTCCGCTGAATAAATCCTCATTCAGCCTTTTCAGTATCTTTATCCTGAGCTCCTCCGGTATATCTATATCCTTCGAATAAAAAACAGAGGCAAACGGAGTATTTTCCGTATTTCCGGCAGCGTCAGTCAGACGGGTCCAGGGCCTTATGGCATTACTGACACTGAACGAAGCATCGATGATCCTCTCTGCCGTCGCATATTCGCCCAATATGAGCGCAAATGAAATGCAGTCGGACTCGATCAGCATTCCCTTTTCCCACTGAAAACGCGCATCCTTCAGTATCGGCATCCTCTTTCCGATCTCATCGATATCCTCTCCCTTAAGGCAATAGGAACCGCAGGTCCAGATATAATCAAAGGTCACTGTCTCAATATCCTTTTTGATATCAGCAATGCTGTCCATTTTATGACTCCTCACTCAAGGATCGCATCCACGATCCCGTATTTCAGTGTCTCTTCTGCGCTCATCCAGTGGTCCCGCTCTGTATCTTGCTTCACGATTTCTGCCTTTTTGGAACAGTTCTCAGCCAGAAGTCCGTTCAGCATCTTTTTGGTCCTGCTGATGTGCTCAGCTGCTATCTCCAGCTCTGTTGCCTGTCCGTTCATCCCTCCCGAGGGCTGATGTATCATGACCTCTGCATGCGGCAGCATCACTCTTTTGCCCTTTGCTCCTCCTGACAGGATCACCGCTCCCATACTGGCCGCATGTCCTACACATACCGTTGCCACATCGGGCCTGATATACTGCATTGTGTCGTATATGGCCATCCCCGCAGAAACTGAACCTCCCGGAGTGTTGATGTAAAGCTGGATGTCCTCATTGCTCTCCTTCGAAAGATAGAGCATCTGTCCTATAATGGAAGCTGACATCTCATCCGTGATCTCGCCCACCAGATGTATCACACGGTTCTCCAGATTCTTTGAGAATATGTCGCTCCCTCTCGATTCGTCATATACTACAGGATTAATAACCATTTCATAGCCTCCTTTGCTGTGCTCTCCGTCTTGATGAAGCAAGCATATCAGACCCCGCAAAATAAAAGATGACAAATTTTTCCTTTTTTAGTAACATTGTTACAGAGCTCTTATTATGCCGGGGAGGTGCGCATGACCAGTGAAAAAAGCAGATCTGCCGTAATAAAATCATCAACGGCCGCATATAATGATATCAGGAAGCTGCTGAAGCAGTTTGAGATACCACTGATCTACTATGTCCTTAAGACATCTACCGACAGGGACCATGCCCTGTCCTGTCCTGCCATAGCTGAGAAAATGTCTCTGCTCATACCGCATCCCGACGGAAATGAAAGCTTTTTTAATGCAAAGACGACAGGAAACAAGCTGGATGAGATAATAAAGCTTTCCGTTACGGAAGAAGATCTCATTGATACTCTGAATACAATATTTGCAATGACCTTCGGAGGAGTCATAAAGTCAAGGGAGGCGGATGGAATATACACCGGCAGGAACTATACCGGCAAGGGATCACAGAAACGCTACTATTTCGAGCCTCTCCTGTCCCTGTCAGATATGGATCTGGTATACGG
>CADCRB010000158.1 GCA_902803745.1 uncultured Lachnospiraceae bacterium | reverse complement strand
CCCTCCTTTGTACTTTATAGTATACCTCGTAAAGACGGTAAAGACAAAGCTTTATTGTAAAATCACCTTATCGGTATTACAGCATCGGAGAAATATAATATCGCACCATCGATTTTTAACACATTTTTCATAAAGTGGGAGTATAACATTCTTATTGCGGTCTTCAATGAAATCGTAAAAAAGGAGGCGATGATTTATGAAAAAGACTGCAAAGATCTATGTCTCACTGGCTTCCATAAGCCTCGCGGCGCTTCTCGTTACCCTATATGTTTCAGGCGGCTCCTACATCCCCCGCTTTTTCTTCAGGGATGAAGCAGACACGGGTATGGATTTCTTCAACAGCCTCGCCGAGGCCGCTTCCTATGGCTGCTATATAGTCTATCATACCCTCTATCCGCCTTTTGCAAATGAAGTCTTTCACGACCTTGCGCATCTACTGCCGTGCGATATCCGGTATTCCCTGCCGCAGAGCCATCAGAAAATAGTAGATCTCAGGTGCACCGCCGGCGATCTTCGCTGCCATCAGGCGTCCCTGCTGCTTTTTATATTCTTCATCATGGCCTATTGCGCCATGGTCATATCAGTCATCATCTGGAGATTCCGTGATAATGTAAAGGCCGGCATCCTGCTCTCGCTCGCGGCTCTATCATCCTGCGGAAGCCTCACTGCCATGGAGCGCGGTAATATCGTCATGTACTCCATGCTTTTCACGATGGTCTTTCTCTTCGGCTATGACTCGGAAAGCCGCGGAGTGAGATGGCTCGCCTTTGCTTCCCTTGCTGTCGCCGCATCGCTGAAGCTGTATCCTGCAGCATACGGGCTTATGGTCTTTCTGATCAAGGATCATAAAGATACCCTGCTGCAGGTGATTCATACCATCCTGCTTTCCCTTGATCTATCCCTGCTGCCTATGCTGCATTTCGGTGGCGTGCAGGGACTTGCGCTTTTCTTTGATTCCTTCTTCGGTTTCAATGCCGATCCCTCCGGCGAGGATTTCACCCGGTATGGGATGAAAGGCATCGCAAGCCACTTCTCATCGGATCTGTACAATAAGACCGGCATCAATATTGGCGCCCCCTCCGCCCTGTCCTCTGCAATGCTCGCTATATCCCTCATCCTGCTGCTGTCCGCCTTCCTGATACATCTGCATTTTGGCGACAATGGCTGGCTCGCGGCTTTTGATATCACTCTTGCCATAGTCCTCGTGCAGCCTAAGAGCACGGATTATACCCTGTCCTTCTTTGTCCCGGTGATACTTATGATGATATCTGAGGAAGACAACCTGAAGCTTAGAGACATACCGGTTTTCATTATGCTCCTGATCTTCGTGCTGCCCTATCCCACGACACCAATAAGGGATGCCATTGATCCCGTGCTGCATCATGTGGATATCATACAGTCTGCGATGATCCTGTCTGTGGGATATGATTTCGCGGTATGCCTCAAACGGATCATCTCCGCCCTTATAAATCATACGCACCACGGTCACTTCATGCATCAAGGACCGCAGGCTCCAGGCCCGGCATATGCGTAAACTCTTCTTGCTTTTCTCCCTGATAAAAGCTATACTTTAAGTGTGTACATATTGTGTGTACGGCAGAGAGGAGAAAGCAAAAATGACTTCCACACGAGTTTTTCAAAATGGGAACAGCCAGGCACTTCGCATCCCACAATCCATGCGTACCGAAAAAAAAGAATTCTTCATCACTAAGATCGGAAATGTTTATATCGCATACCCCACTGATGACCCATGGGCACCCGCCCGACAGGTCGTTGGCACGTTCTCCGAAGACCTCATGGCAGACCGTAACCAGCCTTCCTGGGAAGATGCACCGGCAAGGGAGAAACTGTGATGTACCTGTTAGACACCAACGTCTGTATCTATATGATGAAAAACAGTTACCCAAAACTGACAGAGAAAGTGTTTTCACATGATCCCTCCCAGATTTTCATATCCTCAATTACGGTCTATGAACTTGAATACGGAGCTGCAAAAAGCAACTGGGCAGAGAAAACACGCCATAAACTGCAAATGTTTCTCACGCCTTTTAACATCCTCGCCTTTGACAGCGGAGATGCTGTTTCCGCCGGAAACATCAGAGGTCACCTTGAAAAAAACGGAAACATTATCGGACCATACGATGTGCAGATCGCCGGTCAGGCACTTTACAGAGGACTGATTTTAGTCACCCACAACACCGGCGAATTTCAGCGTGTTCCCAATCTTAAGATTGAAGACTGGACTATCCCTGAAGACCATGATCCATAGATAGATATCGTCTTCTAGTTTATTCTCGCAAGGTATCCCTCAGCCTCCTCTTCTGTCAGCTTATAATACTTCACAAGCTTTGTCTTTATCACGTCATCAGATATCTTATCGTCACGCTT
>CADCRB010000157.1 GCA_902803745.1 uncultured Lachnospiraceae bacterium | reverse complement strand
TTTATGCTACTCTGAATATCTTCTGCGAGAACTTAATCCCCCGGAATGCGGTAGATTTACCGTTTATGGCTTTACAGATTCCTAAGGTGGATATATAATAACAACCGACAAGCTGTCGGTTGCAGGCAGATAAACTGGGTAGAATATGAGAATTGTAAAGACTGCCGAGGAAAGAAAGAACGAAATACTTGATGTTGCGGAGGAGCTGTTTGCGCAAAAGGGTTATGATAATTCAAGTACTAACGATATCATAGCTAAGATAGGCATTGCTCGGGGAACACTGTATCATCATTTCGGATCCAAAGAAGAGATCCTTGATGCGTTAGTTGACAGGATGACACGCGATGGGATAAATAGCGCCGAAACTATATCAAAAGAAAAGAGACTCTCTATTTATGAAAAGCTGACAGGAATCCTTAGTTCTTTAAGTGTAAAAAGCAGTGCCGGGAAAGAGATAATGGAACAGATGCACAAACCTCAAAATGCCCTGCTGCATCAAAAGATGCAGGAACGCCTGATAAACGGAGTTGTTCCCTTGATAGCACAGCTGATAACAGAAGGAAATAAAAGCGGCATCTTTAAAACAAGGTATCCCGAAGAGGCCGCCGAGATGATCATGATCTATGGAAATACCGCATTTGATGACAATGAAAACCTTACTCCCGGCCAGAAAAAGAAAAAGGGCAAAGCGTTCATTTACAATATAGAGAAAATGCTCGGTGCAAAAGAAGGTAGCCTGGAGAAACCGCTGAAACAGTTCTTTTAAGAAATCACGTTAAAGGGTCGAATTATGGAAAACCGCGTAAAGAAATATGTGATCCTAACCTATGTTGTATTCTGGTTTATGGTGCTGGGACTATGTGGGACGGCAAGTATGGTATTTCACTGCCCGCCGTTGGTCATGAGAATACTGTCAAATGTGTGTGCATGGGCCCCGACCATTGTTCTTATAGCAGGGTTTAAGTATTTCTGCCCGGATATGACAATAGGAGGCTTTTACAAAAAAGCCTTTGGTGGCAAAATCAGCTTAGCAACACTTGCTATCTCAGCCATAATTACTCTGGCTGCGACACTTCTTACTGTACTGATAACATCTCTGATACAAGGTAGAGCGTTTGGTGAGTATTGGAGCCTCGGGACATATCCGTTTTGGGCCTCGCTTCTGTTCTCAATAACGACAGGACCTACAGGTGAGGAATCCGGGTGGAGAGGGTATCTTCGTCCCTACCTGAACGGAAAGTACAGTTTCTTCAAAGCATCTGTGATCCAGGGGGTGATATGGGCATTCTGGCACACGATACTTTGGTTTGTAGATTCGGATTATATGGGAATACAGATGGTTCCATATATCTTGTCAAATGTCATTGTAATGACGGGATTATGCTTTATAATGAACTGTTTCATGGAAAAGAATGACAACCTTCTTTATGGCATAGTGATTCATTTCTGCTTTAATTTCCTGTACTGCTTTTTGCAGGTTGATATATGGTTCTATGTTGTTTTGTCGGTGGTATATATAGCGATAATTGCGCTGATATCCACTTTACTATATTCCAAAACAGTATCTCAATATAACTTGCTCCCAAAGGTCCACATCCGGTAAATGATCAGAATTCACACTAACGCTATAACCGAAACAACAGTCGGAACTATTGATGGTGTCCTTACTGATTGATTCACCATTTTATTATCCTCCTCACTCTGAAAACTATCATCGCAACAATCTCCGGGAGTAGCCTGTATTATCTCAGGAGATCATCGCCTTCAAGCATCTCATCCCAGTCAAAAGACGGGATCACGCCGGACATGCAGGCAATAGCGGCAAGGCCATGCGCTGACGCCCAGATTTTCAACAGTTCAACCTCCTTCTTTTTCCTGCTCTTTTTTATTCCGTTCTCTTTCAGATACTTGAGATAGGTTTCTTTTAATAGAACGAAGGGCGGATAATCATCATCTCCTTTCTCGTCGATCCTTAAATGAGCAGTTATATTCTGCCTTCCGAAAAGGAACTTAAAATAATCAGGATTGCCACGAAAGAAAGAAACATATCTTTTGCCCATGCCTACTATAGCAGTTTCCGAATTTGCAGCAGCTTTAACGGCATCTTCCATTTCCGCCATCAACTGCTCAGTTACACTTTCCTTGATCGCTTCGATCAGCTCATCCTTATCCTTGAAATGAGCGTACGGAGCAGCGTGGGAGACATTACAGGCTGAAGCGACCTTACGCAGCGAAAGTGCATCCTCGCCGCTTTCGTTAATGATCCGTATTCCTTCTTCGATAAGAGCCTCCCTTAAATTACCATGATGATACGTATCACTCATTTGCCGTCCTTTCCTTAATCTGCCTTAATGCATCGCATGTCACAGATGGATTTTCCCACAAAGGGCTGTGAGCCGAATCAGGGATCAGGAAGAATTCCTTCTCCGGAGCCTCTATGATATCACAATACTCCTTGACCAGCTCCCATGGACAGTTGTAATCACTTTCACCGCTGATGAAGTAAGCCGGTATTTCCAGAGCTGTAACCGACTCCCTGTAATCGAATCCCGCAAGCTCTTCGGCAAAAGGTGTCTTCCTGTACATCTTCATGGCAGGAACATACTGCAGTTTTTCTTTTACCGTATAGCATCTGCTAAAAAGGATGGGCAGAACGATCCCTTCAAATTCGGATTTGTCCTTTATCGTACCTCCGCCCGCCTTATGCAAAAGTGCGACATAATCATACCAGTCATTACATACAATCTTCCCGTCTTCTGTCTTTTTGACTGAATCTTCCAGTTTCCCAAGAGCTGCTCTGTCACCTCTGTCCGTAAAGACACGCTTCATAAAATCATACATCAGTGCATCACGCTCCGGTCCGTCGGTCACTACCTGTGCCATATTTATAAGTGCATAATAATTCTCCGGATGTTCCCGGGCTGCCCGTAAAGCTATGTGTGTTCCGCCCGAAAATCCCATAATGAATATCCTGTCCTTACCGAACCTTGTCCTGAGATAATCCGTTACAGCTTCCGTATCCTTAAGGATGTTTTCAAGCGTTATCCTGTCGGTATCAAAGCTTTTATCATAAGCGATACCCATATCCCTGTAGTCCCAATAAACAACAGTGAAGTCTTCTTCAAGCTTCATATCCTTATACTTGTCGGTAAAGACATAATCATCAGTGCCCGGGCCGCTGGACACAAATAAAAGGACAGGATTATCCGTGTTCTTACTGTTAATAAAAAACCCGTTTGGACTGCCGTTTATTTCGATTACAAACTTTTCCGACAGGCTCTTTTCCCCATCATAAGTTCGTATCCTGCCGGGACTAATAAGGCACCAGATAAAAAAAAGAAGCAGAAATACTGATATCAGACAGATCATGATCATCGCTGCTTTCCTTCCCGCTCTATTCATTTATAGTCTCCAATCTTAACAACGTAAAGATATTATATCATCAATCTTTACGCTGTCAAGTTTTGGCAGTCACCCGATCATCCAATCCGTTCAAACAAAGGGAAGATCCTGGGGTATACACCCGTTATAAAGAACATGATGATCGCATACCTGGCTGATCTGATCAAAAGAGCTCCAAGGCTTGCCCCTGCCAGAAAGTCCCTGTCAAAAGGAAGCTTTAACAGTGTATTTATCACAAGATATAATATAATGGCGCCGGCCACCCGCAGGATCATTGGCAGAATCTTCCGTGTTTCCTGATAATTTACATACTTACGTTCATAATAGATTGCCGCCACTGCACCTGTAAGACAGCCCAGGGCAGTAAAGTAATCCGCTGTTCGTACAAAAAAGACTCCAGGTAATGCGGATATCAGCAATATAAGATGATACAGCCATTCCTTATGTACGTAACGGTCAAGCAACGAGAACACTCCTATCACTGCAAATCCCAGTATCCATCCTGCCAGTACATCCGTCGGATAGTGCATTCCCGCTACAACCCGTGAAAAGCCCACCAGTACAGTAAGTAACGCCGCTAAGACCCAAAGCCATTTCTTTTTCGCCTCCTTTGCAAGCGTAAAGTATAGCGCAGGAATTGATGCACTATGCATACTCGGAAAAGAATAACCCTGAGCCGATACATCCATAGCTGCCGCTTTTTCATCAGATAAAGCAAGCGGCTTTATCCTGTCCGGATACTCCATATAGGGTCTTGGTCTAAGCACAGCTGACTTGATCATAGGCAGCCACATATTCACACAGGACACCACCAGTGCCAGCTTCTGTCCAACTTCTTTTTTCCAGCAAAACATTACGATCAGTACAAGCATCAGCATCCCTGTCTCTGCGCCAAAGAAGTCAAAATACTTTGAAAAACTGCCCGGCGCACTTAAATTCGTCTGCAGCCATTCAATTAAACCAGCTTCCCATTCCATTCTTCAAACACCTCCAATTAATCCTGATAATTCACATTATATTTTTATATTACTGATTTTACTGACAGTTCTCAATAGAGTGTTTTGACGATCCACTCTTAATTCCTGAGATAAAGTGACTGCAGTTTGAGAATATCTTCTGCGGAAAGCTTCAGGCCATCCCAGATCCCGTATGTTATGAAGTTTTTCAAAAGGTAATAACTTACTTATATTCATGCTACACTAGTAATCCTGCTCACTCTACCGACTTTATCTAATCCTCTGAATCTTCTTTGAGGGAGCACTTGTCAAAACCGGGTATCATTCCTGCTCTGTCCCCGTGAGCGATCGAAGCAGGATGTCCGCATACATATCGGTGCAGATGATCGCATTCGTCATGCAGATATTCATCTGTTCGAAAAGCTCATCTCCCTTCATGTTTACAGAAAGGGGTGTAGTCAGACGGTATATCAGAACCTCCCCCTCCTGATCGATGCAAAAGCTCCCGCATGGAACACTGAAATTAATATGCGACATTTTCTCAAAAAGCCCGGGAAGCTTATCCTCGTCGATCTCATCCGCTATAGTGAGCACTGCTGAAAAATGCTGTACTGCATCCTCATCGGATCCCGGAGGGAAAAAGAAAAATTCTCCCAGGATACCTTCTTCATTGTCCTGTCCGAGCGAGTCAAAGAGCACCCTTAATACCTCCGGCTCATTTTCATTTTCCGCTTCCAGGATCTCACAGATAACGAGCTCCTCCTGAAGCGAATCCCGCAGCCTTTCAAGCAGCTCATGTCTTTCTCTCATTGTTTTCTCGATATCCATTATAGCCTCCATTCCTTATCTACCGTTCATTTTTCTTGCAAGCGCGGCGGCGCCCGGAAGCTTCTTATTCTCATTGTAGGGCAGTCCGAAGCTCTTTATTAACTGAATATATCCTTTTCTCTCGTTTTCATCCGTCGTTCTTTCGCCATCTTCCCCGAAAAGCCTGCCGCATACATAGTCCGCATATTTCCTGCCAATATGGTCGCAGGCGGTTTCCACATCCGAAAAACCTGCAGCAGCGGCAAGCATCCTTCTCATGCGTCTTTTGAATTCCTGCATATTATAGACCTTCTCGTTCCTGGCCTCCATCACTCCCAGAGCTTTATTCATGAATTCATCAAAGCCGAAATAGGAATCAAACATCGTCTTTCTGATATTCTTCAGGTCAATACCGAATATGTTTACTGCTCCGGAGAGCATGGTAAGTCCCACTCCGGTCAGCGTGATGACTGTGCCGAAGAAAGGCACGAAAAGGCCGGCGACGGTCATTCCGGAGGCTATGGCATTAAAGCCGCCCATCCCTGCTTTTCTCGAGCTTAGCTTCCCGGATACTTTAAGCATATTCTTATTGAGCTTTTCCTGTCCGGCATCCTTTTTGCCTTTTTCCGCTGCCTTTTTCTTCAGATAAGCAGCGGCCTTGGAATGGTTCCTGCAGTCTAAAAGTCCGGACACAGTGTTGTAGGACTC
>CADCRB010000156.1 GCA_902803745.1 uncultured Lachnospiraceae bacterium | reverse complement strand
AACTTCTTCTCTACTGCTTCATAAGTTCTGGATGAAATATCAGGTAACTTATCTCCCCACATCTCTTCCGCTTTTTTATAGCCCTCCTTAAAAGCATCCAAAAGCTGCTGAGCTTTTCCTGGATCATTCCCTGCCAGCGCCTTTGCAAAATCCAATATTCTGTCTGAAGTTTTCTCAACACCCCAATAACCGTCGTCAGCTACGTCCGCCTGAGCCTGAGCTTTAGTAGCAGCGTCCACAGTGAAATCACCTTTTGCAAGGAATTTCCACATATCTTCATCAGAAGGAATAGTGTTTTCGCCTTCCTTTGCTCCGGCTATACTGGTTGCCTTGCTCTGTCCGAGCATTAGTTTTTCAACTATAGACCTTAATTGCGCAGTCTGCTCATCGGCGTCCTGCTTTAATTTTGCAATTATTGACTCATGGTCTACATTATTAGCCTTTATAGCCGCGCCGCTATTATCTGTCTCAGTGGACTTTTCATATATTACTCCGGTTCCATTGTCTGAAGCTTTCTTCGCCGTGCTGTCGGGAGCGGAATCGGCCGCCGCTTTTGAAGTCCCTGTATAATAATCAGCTGTATTTATTCCACCGCCTACACCAATACCATCTACTGCCATTTTGTACCTCCTTGTCTTTTGTACTCCAACCACTGATGTTATCACTGATCAGTGGAAGTAATTATTTTCCAGACATAAATCCTTTTATTGCCTCTCTTAATTATATCGGTACAAAAATACCTCACCTAAACCCCAGAATATAGTTATTCCCGAGCATTTATCTTCTATATATGGAAAATAAATTAAAATTTGAAGACCGCTGATCCAAAAGGGGCAAGCTTAAACCCTATTGAATACGGCTGTCCATCCCACGGTATAGCCTCTGACTTAAGTGTAGCGGGGATTTCCATTCCGTTTCCCCCGTATTTCTTCTCATCGGAATTCAGCAACAAAGAATATTTGCCTTCTCTGGGTACTCCGACTCTGTAATCTGCACGTTCCATTGGCGTAAAATTCATCACAAACAGAATATTGTTCTTACCGGTATGATCCTGCCTGTAAAATGAATAAATACTCTTTTCTGTATCATCTGCATTTATCCAGCGGAAACCCTCAAATCCGCCGTCAAGTTCATACATTGCGGGATACTTATTATAAAGACGTAAAAGATCACCGAACCATAGCTGCATACCCTTATGCAGAGGATCCTCAAGAGAAAACCAGTCAATTTCCCTTGCCTCACTCCACTCCCGTTCCTGTCCGAATTCCTGCCCCATAAACAGAAGCTTTTTACCGGAATGTCCCATCATAAAAGCATATCCTGTTCTGAGATTGGCAAATTTATCCACTGTATACCCAGGCATTTTGCCAAGCATAGAGCATTTCAGGTGTACTACTTCATCATGCGACAAAACAAGGATATAACTCTCAGCCGCATTATAACTCATAGCAAAGGTCATCTTGTAGTGATTATTTTTTCTGAAATAGGGATCCAGCTTCATATAATCACAGAAATCATGCATCCACCCCATATTCCACTTGAAGGAAAAGCCCAATCCATCGTCTTCAACATTTCCGGTAACCTTCGGCCAGGCTGTGGATTCCTCTGCTATCATCATTGCACCGGGGTACTTACCCAACACGCAGGAATTCAGATGCTTAAAAAACTCTATGGCTTCCAGATTTTTGTTTCCGCCATATTTATTAGCGACCCATTGACCATCCCTTTTTCCATAATCAAGATACAGCATGGAGGCTACAGCATCGACCCTGAGACCGTCGATATGAAACTCTTCCATCCAGTATATCGCATTACCAATAAGGAAGTTCTTTACTTCACTCCTGCCATAATCAAATATCTTGGTTCCCCAATCAGGATGCTCCCCTTTTTTAGGATCGGCATATTCATAACAAGGCTCACCGTCAAAATTCGCTAGTCCATGGGCATCTCTAGGGAAATGCGCGGGTACCCAGTCAAGTATCACACCCTTTCCCTGCTCATGAAGCTTATTTACCAGATATCTGAAATCATCAGGATTCCCATACCTGGAGGTGGGAGCATAATAGCCTGTTACCTGATAGCCCCAGGAGCCATCAAATGGATGCTCTGCTATGCCCATAAGCTCAATATGTGTATACGGCAGATCCTTCAGATATTCGCATATCCTGTCAGCAAACTCTCTGTATGAATAGAATCCGTCATTTTCCTCCGTAGGATGCTTCATCCAGGAACCTATATGGCATTCATATATTGCCATTGGCTCTTTTTTTATATCCTTCTTTGCACGGTCTTTCATCCATTTATTGTCTTTCCATGCAAAGCGGCTTATGTCAAAAGTCCTTGAGGCCGTCCCGGGCCTCTCCTCCGCAAAGCTTGCGTAAGGATCGGCTTTATACAGTCCCTCTCCGGCTGCGCTGACAATATAATACTTATACATAGCGCCTTCTTTGACATCGGGAATGAATTTAAACCACACGCCTACCTCATTATCACAAGTCATAGCATCAGCCCCGGTGTCCCATCCGTTAAATTCACCGGTCACAGAAACATATTTTGCATGAGGAGCCCATACAGCGAAGAAATATCCTTCCTTGCCGTCTTCCGCAGAAGGATGTGCTCCCAGTTTCTTATATATATCATAGTGCACACCCTGTCCAAAATAATATGCGTCGTCTTTACTAAAAAAAACCTTATCTGTCTTCTTTACTTTAGGAAGTTTTACCGCCTTTTTGCGAATGGTCTTTGTTTCAGGTAATTTCTTTTTTTCTGCCATCATGTCCCCCCGTAAGGATCCTTTATTTTGCAAAATCCTTTTCCCTCAGCACTATCAAATCCTCATCGTTATACCTTTTTCCGAACAACACATCCCCGAGGTGCTTCAGGTTTTTCTTATTTGCTTTTTTTATCGCTGCATCTATTATATGCTCTACTTCATCAGATGTCACGACATGATCTGATGTCTGCCGTTCATCAATCCTCTGATACAGCGCCAATACTGCCATATCATCCAAAGTGTAGTATTTTTCCATAGCATAGCTTTTGGCATGATCTACAAGATAATCATTGCTGAGCGTAGGAATATCAATCAGAACATCAAATACCTCGCTGAATCCATTATATTCGCCAAGGTTTTTGGCTCCTCCTTTAGAATCCTCCAAAATGACCAGGATACTCAGGCCTGTTTCGCGGGATTTTGATTCCTCTGATGCATCTGCCTTTGAATCAGAAAGGACAGATAGCAGAGCATTCATAGCGTCATCTGAAAGCCTTCCCGCTCCTTCTATCACAAGGACATTACCAGAGAGGGCTCTTAATGATTTATCCACATCCTTATTATTAAATGTATCTGCATCTATGGCAGCTGCTTTGATCTCTCCCCTCGATTCCCTTTCGCCCATATCACGTACTATGGCCTGTATCAATTCCATTCTGGCAGCATGCTCACTACCCACAATAAGAACATTTCCATGGAATCCCTCCATAGAGATTCTTTCTTCGGCCTCCTTAAGCTGGGGTGCCAGACCCTTTATATTCAAAAAGCTGTCAAAAACGGATGGAAGTTCCACAGTCTCATAGGTTACAAAATGAGGGGTTTTTCTGGTCGACGCCACCGCATCTTTTTCTTCTTCCTCCTCCCCATTATCTTCTATATCCTCTTGCTGAGGTACGCTCTCCCCAAATGTATCTTCTTTTGGAGCAGTTTCCATTTCTGAAGGGTAATCCGTTTCTGCTTCATTATTGGATTCCTGTGTTTTAGTATCAAGTGAATCCTCCAGATCTGACACTATTGGATCATCTGTTGAACCAACGGATCCCAAAATCGGAGCACTGTAAGCCGTATTGTCTGGCATTACAGGCTGATACGGCAGTCTTTCCGGCTCTGATTCTGATTCGGAAATATCTTTTTCCTTATCCTCAACCTTAGGCAGCTCGTATCCGGTTAACACACCGGCTAACGGTTTCACGAGCTCATTTGTCTGATCCAGAGACTTTTGCATTGCTGCCTTTATCCGTCTCTCCTTTGCCTCTTCCTGCAATTTATCCCATTCTGCAAGAATGCTCTCAATATCCATCTGGCCGGTGATCTGTTTTTCTTCAACCGGATCGTCTTCAGGAACATTAAGCTGCATCTGCCCGTCCATTTCTTGAGATATCATATTTCTAAACTGATCCGGTACCGGTACTCTTGAAATTTTAGATGCAATTTCCTCAGAGCTTAATTCATTCGATGAAGGAGCAGTTGGATCCGTAGTACGTACAGGTTCTGTCGGGACAGGTGTATTTACAGATACAGCTGTCATAGGACGTGTATTTGATTCCGCTTTCAGTTCTGTAAGCTCCTTATCCGGCTCCGCCACTCTGTCCGGAAGCTTCTCCTCTTTTTCCCGAATAGGCTCCCCGGTCTCTGCCTGGAGTTTCTCCATGTTTTCCCTGAGTTCCTGCTGAAGGTTCATTGTACTGAATTTGTCAAGATTAACGGATATCTCCTGCTGGGCAATGGTTCCAGTATTTGAAATGGCATCTCCGGCAAGAGGAGCCGAAAGCTCTACAGGTGGTATGGCCGCGGTTTGTTCTTCAACTGCAGAATGCATGGTCTGTTCAGTTACAGTAACAGGCTCAGACACGGTCTGAGAAACCGGTTCTACGACAGGATTTTCTGAATTGAAAGACTGAGATATATTTTTACTGACATCCGGAAGCACATTTGTTTCCCTCGACATTATAGAAGGCCCGGTTTTCTTTTCTGCCATCCTGATAGTCGGTTCGAATGAGGCATCAACCTTTTTAACTTCGATATTTAGTTCAGGAGAAACTGTCGCCGGACCATAAGCCCCGGCTTGAATATCATTATTTTCCTGCAATGCATATGCTTCCACGGAAAGCCCATCAGCGCTATATGTTGCTCCTCCCGACTGAAATCTGTCTTCTGCGTCTCTGGTACTGTATCCATCACCTATTACCGGTGTGGTATCCATATAAACCGGAGCTGTATCAGTATTATGCTTTTTCTGATAAAGGATCTCTTCATCGGATATTCCGTGATCTGAATTCAGAATCTTCTGCTCCTCTTCATAAGAAAGGGGCTCATGTTCTCTTTTTAATTTAAGGGCTTTTATCACAACTGGACCTGTTACAAACCAGAGAGCGATTTCATTACAGCATTCCACACACTTCTCACCCTTTCCGGTAAGATGGTACAGATAAGCCAGCTCATACGCCCATCTGCCATCAAAGTCCCCGAAATGCCTGCTCTTAAATTCTTCCAGAAGTTCTATTCTTTCTCCATAATCTGCATCTGTCGCCTTAAGCAGCCTGTACTGCAGGATATATCTGCCCGGATCTTTGGGCGCAAGCTTTGAAAACTCTTTCATATAACGTACAGCTATTCCAAACTGGCCCATTTTTATAGCAAGCTCACAAAGATCGTATACGATTTTTCTCTTTATCGGATCTTCCGGATCCTTCTCGTATGCCAGACTCAATACAGCTAGTGAATCTTCATATCTTTTATTGATCTTATATACTTCACTCACCATCCTGAGCGTCCGGATGCTTTTTTCCTGACGCCAGTCTATTGTATCCGCAATTTCCTGCGCTTCGTGATATTCACCGTTTTTGATACAAGAAATTATCTGATTAACTCTGACTTTTTTTTCGTACTTATCCAAAACTACACGCCTCTGCAGTCACGGCTTTGCCGTTCATAAAAACAAAATATCATTATGCGGAATTCCTCTTCTCCGCCTTCATACAATCTATGATTGTAACACAAAATCTCTATATACAACAATCTTTGTTCACGCCGAAAGAATATCTGAAAGCATCACAAAATCCGCAAGTGAAAGTTCTTCTCCTCTTACTGTGGGTTTTGCATCTATCTGGGATACGGCTTCTGCTATAGTTTCCTTTGAAATATTAATTTCCGAATATCCCGAAAGTGCGTTTATCAATGTTTTTCTTCTTTGATTAAAAGCTCCCCGGATGAGAGAAAAGAGCATCTTCTCATCTTTTACAATATAACCTTTTTTGGAGGACACATCCATATGAACGATCACGGAATCCACCTTGGGTACAGGAAAGAAGCATCCTGCCGGTACCTTCCTTACAACAGACGGATCGGTGTAGTATTTGACTGCCAATGATAGCGCACCGTAGTTCTTACTCCCCGGGTCTGCCGTCATTCGCTCTCCCACTTCCTTTTGGACCATTACTGTAATGGATCTGCAGGGAACACGAGATTCCAGAAATGACATTATTACAGGAGTCGTAATATAATATGGAAGATTTGCTATTATCCTAAACGGTTTATCCTGCATTAAATCAGAAATATCCGTTTTCATTATATCCTGATTTATGATCTGGATATTTCTGCAATCACTCAGCGTCTCCTCCAGTATCGGTATAAGATTACTGTCTACCTCTACAGCGTACACTTTGTCGGCAGCTTCTGACAGATATTCCGTAAGGGTTCCCAAACCGGGACCTACTTCCAGCACATTTTCTCCCTTTCCCAAATGAGAGGCTTTTACCATATCTTCAAGGACTTTAGGCTCAGTAATAAAATTCTGACCGAATCGTTTACTGGCAACGAAGTTATACTTTTTCATTAAATCCCTTGTATGATTTACCAGATGATCCGTTTTCATGAAACACCAAATAAAGTACATGCTGTATTATATGTTATCCGTTCCACTTCTTCTTCCGTAACACCCTTTATATCTGCTATTGTCTGTAAAATATAGGGAATGTAAAGTGAACTATTCCTTTTGCCGCGGTGCGGCTCTGGTGAAAGATAAGGGCAATCCGTTTCCACTACGATCTTTTCCAGCGGTATATTGTATACAACTTCCTTTAATTTCCGTCCATTCTTATATGTGACTACACCTCCGACGCCTATCAGAAATCCAAGATCAATATATCTAAGAGCTTCCTCGTAAGAATAGGAAAAGCAGTGTATCACTCCGTTAATTCGGCCCTTCCTTCCCGTATAATATTCCCGGATAACGTCTAAGGTATCCCTGGCCGCATCTCTGGAATGGACTATTATAGGAAGGTTTAATTTCTCTGCTGTTTTTATCTGCTCACCAAAACATGTCTTCTGCCAGGCTATATCATTTGTTCCGTAATGATAATCCAATCCTATCTCTCCTATGGCTCGAACCTTATCATTCTTCTCAGCCATTTCAATAATACGTAAACATATTTCATAAGAAAAATCTTTTATCTCTGAGGGATGCAGCCCCAAAGCTGCATAGACATTACTGTAATTCAAGGACAAATCATTTGAAGCATCAAGAGATGACAGATCAGAGGAAACGTTCACTATTCTTCCTATGCCGGCTTCTCCCAGGCGATATCTCAGAAGCTCATCTCTGTCATTATCAAATCTTTTATCATCATAATGGGCATGTGTATCAAATATCATTTTTCCGTATTATGGTTTTCTTCTGACGCAGCCTTCTGGCTGTCATTTTCCACTACTGCCTTTATTGCCTTTTCAGCCGCCTTCATTGCAGCATAATCTGCTGCTCTCTTAGCATTTGCCTCAGCAAGAGCTGCTTTCTTTTCTTCCTTTCTGCTTTCCAGATTATGTAAAAAGATTTCCTTGTATATAATATCCGATATTGCTGCGAATGGTATTGCCAGAAGGATGCCTGCTATACCAAACATACGCCCTAAAACTATGATTGAAATAAGAATCCAAAGCGAAGACACTCCGAGAGAGTTTCCAAAAAGCTTTGGTTTAATTATATAACCGTCAAGGGTTTGAAGTATTACGGTAAATATCAAAAACCAAAGTGCATACCAAGGGTTAACAAACACAAGGAAAAATGCTCCCAAAACAGCTCCCACTAATGGTCCAAATGTAGGAGCAAGGTTGGTTAGGCCGACTATAACTGATATCAAAGCTGCATAGTCCATTCCTGCAATACTCATAAAAATATAATTCACAACACCAACGATCAATCCGTCGAAAACGTCTCCTGCGATATAACGAATCAATATCTGATTACATCTGTTCCAAAAAACAGAAACCTCTGAATAGCTTTTGTCAGACAAAACTCCCTGTAAAAAGCGTCTCCACCCTGCCTGCAGCCTTTCTTTATCACAAAGCATATAGATGGCCAGGATAAAAGAAATAACTGTATTTATCACTGACATTCCCGCGTTTATCGATGTGTTGACTATATTTCCCAGATTATCCTGTATATAATTTGCCATATTCTCAATAGCGTTATCCAAAAGCTTTGTAATACTGGATATATCCATCGAATTTTTTGCGGCATCGTAACTTATGGCATTTACAAAATTTTGCAGACTGTTAGCATAGGCATCAAAATTAGCAAAAAAAGTCCCGAGTGATTTCACTACCTGTGGTACCAAAGCCACCATAAAAACAACTATCGTCAGCAAAACAAGAATTATGGTGATCCAAACTGAAACCAGACGAATTATGTTGGGTTTTTTTATTATACGGGTAAGGTTTCTCTCAAATATCTTTACCAGAGGATCAAGAATATAGGCCATTATCAGCCCTATTATCACGGGAGAAATAAATCCGATAAAATATCTTATGCCTATAAACAAATATACTATATGGCTTGCCAATAGATAAAACAGAACAGTAACACATCCAGCCATAGCGTAAGGCATCCATTTATTATTTTTGAAATACCTGTTTATATTCATCTTAAATCCTCCAGCTTTTTATATTATTTTACCACAATCGATTTATATTGTGGGCTTTTTTGACATTTTTCGGATTCTGTCCGTTTACCTGAGTCATTAATTTAAGTTGAATGATAAAGATGTTGTGTTCTTGTTTTTCTTGAAAGGAAAACAGTATGTATAACAGAAATTTCACCAGAGTTCTGATAGAAACAGTGGTTGACCGCGGCATACGTGATGTAACGGATGATCCAAAACGTTCGTTAAGGCGACTTGCTGATATGGGTAAGCAATTTTCCGAGGGACGTTTTCAGAAGGCTTCATTCGGTCATATCACCAATCTCTTAAAAAATGATGACAGCCCATATTACGGGATGTTGGAGAATTTTCTTGCTACTGTAGATCATAAGGCGATAAAAACATTTGGGCTCAACATGGGATATGACAGTTGGACTTATGGTGCCCGTCTTATACGACACGAATCAGAAGAGCGCGGATATATGCTGCCTTGGGTCATACAGATCCATTATAACCCGGAAGGGGGAGGACGTCTGAAGATTAAGGACATAAATGCCATAATAGAACGGCTTTCCCCATTGGGTGTTAATACATATGTAATTATAAAAGAACATGGCATCCCAGATGATCCAGAACTGGTCAATATGATTCAGTGTCATCCGGAATGTGCATTTTTCCTTTTTATCAATGACGCAAAAATATCTCCTGAACAGGCTGAGATAATTAAAAACATAGGCAACGCTGTGATCTCGGTCAATATTGCTATCCAGGATGCCTTATCTACCTGTCAGATGCTCAGGAAAATAAAAGCCTTGTATGTTATTCACTATCAATATTCTGCCGACGAGGTAGAGAGCTTTTCGGATGTCGATTATATTGATAAATGGCTGTCTTACGGGAGTGCTTTTATTTTTTTGATTCAAAAAGACAGCGATAAAGGTCTTGCCGGAAGATTTGCCAGAAATTCCAGAATGCAACAGGAATATCCTATACTTGTATGGGATGTTTACTCAGATATACGTCTTGTAAATGAAATGATATCGGATACGCCTTTTATTTTTGAATTATCGTCAGACGGGGATATAATATATCCCACAGAAACCAGCATAAACATTATTGGAAATGATATTATCTCTGCTCTGGAGAAGACCGCTCCCCCTTTTCGGCCCCTTCAATAGTCTTGGTGGCAATATGCCTGAACAAATCATGCAGTCTGTCAACAAATTCTTCGGGACTCATATGCAGATCATCTCGAAGCCACAACTCTATAGAGTGTAAAAAAGCGTCGGCAAAAAAAATATAAAAAAAATCCTGCTCAGGCTCATCAATAAATAAATCTCCGGTGAAATACGCAATAAGAGGCCTTAATGTATCTATAACGTAATCGTGAAAAGAGTTTTGTCCTTCAATCTTCAGGGCCTCAAGATAAAAATCCTTGTCTTCATAAAATCTCTCGCAAAGATCCTTTAGGGCATCCCAGCCGTTCTTATAGGAGGCAATCTGTAATCTGCCAAGAAAATCAGCATAGAAAACCCAGTTGACAAGATCATATTTATCCCTGAAATGATAATAAAAACTCTTACGGTTCATACCGCATTCTTTGCAAATCTCCGAAACAGAGATCTTCTCAAAGCCTTCTGCTTTCATAAGTCTTTTTAATGCCGAAGCCAGGGCATTTTTTGTTATGCTTGAATCCGCCATGGCTTTACTTTAGCTTTTTTATTATATATTTGCAAATCCTGTTACCCTTGGACGAAAACTTTTCTTCATACTCTGTCATAACATTCGTCTTCATGGCTTCTGGATCGTTGTGCAGGTCAAACGTATGGTATATTAGGGTAAATCCGGCTTTTTCATATTCTTCCATTGCATAGGAAAAAAGCTCCATGTTATCTGTCTTGAACTCGATCTCTCCCTCATCTTTCAGTATTTTCCTGAATCTGAAAAGAAACTGCGACGAAGGAAGTCTTCTTTGAGCGTGCCTGGTCTTGGGCCAAGGATCCGAAAAATTAAGGTATATCCGGTCTATGCTGCAGTCTGGAAAGTATTCTATAATATCTCTCGCATCCATGCGAATAAAATGCAGATTCTCCGGTTTTTCATTTTCCGATATCCTGTCAAGCCGTCTTGTAGCCTTTATCATCACACTTTCGTACATTTCAATACCGATATAGTCTACATCTGGATGTAAAAAAGCGTTTTCTATGATAAAGCGTCCTTTTCCCATTCCTATTTCCACATGAAGTGGAGACCTGATTCTTTTTTTTACCTCTTCGGGACTGTGATATACCCATTTGCTGTTTTCAATTTCTTCTTCAGCTCCGGGAATATGTCTTAATCGCATGATTCCTCCGATCCTGTTTTGACCTTTTCGCTTATGCATCATAAAATAAAACCTGACATGAATATACTACAACGCCTTAAGCAAAAGTCAAAAATAAGTATTATTCTCTCTGTGATTATATTCTTCATCCTGAGTCTGCCTGAATCAGCCTGCTATACGGCTTATGCAGACGAAAGTATTTCGGATAATGATACTACTGAAAACGCAGAAGAGACTGGATCGGTATCAGAATCTGCTGCCATCAATATGCCGTCAGACACCTTAGGCAACATTGCCGCTCCAAAGATTACTGCTGAAGGAGCCATACTAATGGATGCCGGGAACGGTGCCATATTATATCAAAAAAACATAGATACTCCTTATTTTCCTGCATCCATCACAAAAATTATGACCTGTCTGCTGGCAGTTGAAAACTGTTCTCTTAATGAAACAGTAACCATGTCACATGAAGCCGTTTTCGGGATAGACAGAGGTTCTTCAAATGTAGGTCTTGATGTAGGACAGGCTATATCCATGGAGGAAGCGGTTCTTTGTGTAATGCTTGCTTCTGCCAATGAAGCTGCCTCAGCTATAGCGGAACATGTATCCGGTTCCATAGATGACTTTGTAGATCTTATGAATCAAAGAGCCGTGGAACTGGGTTGTACACACACACATTTCGAAAATGCAAATGGTCTTCCAAACGATAATCATGTTATTTCTCCCCGCGACATGGCTTTAATTGCTAAAGCATTTAATGAAAATGATACCTGCAGACGACTTGCTTCCATGAGGACATATGACGTAGCAGTCACTCCAACACAACCTGACGAGATACATTTGCTCAACCATCACAAGATGTATGAGGGTCTCCCTTACGCATATGATCCCGTAGTTTGGGGTAAAACCGGCTATACAACTGTCGCAGGAGCCACGCTGGTCACCGTAGCAGAAAGTAACGGCTTATCTTTGATATGTGTAGTAATGAAGGATGAATCTGAAAAGAATTATGCTGACACACGTTCTTTACTTGATTTCGGATTCGGTAATTATATTAAATCCAACATATCCGAAAATGATGACCATTATAAAATGACGGAAGCTGAATTTTTTCAATCTGAAGATGATACCTTCGGCGATACCGGATCTTTCATTTCTCAGGATACCGGAGGTTATGTGATATTACCGGAGGGAACTCCTTTTTCCAGCCTGGATACTTCCATTAGATATACCAATGATCCGGAAAGCAGGATTTTTGCTACTGTGTCATATGAGATGGATGGTCAATACGCCGGAGAATGTGATCTTCTTCTAAATGATTCGAATACTGACAGAGCAGAGATAAATAACATGCTCACCGAAACTGTGGATTCGGAAAATGTCAAGGTCACTTATATAGATGTAACAAAGCTTATTCCATACGTTGTTGCTTTCCTGGTATTAATTGCAATAATTGCTGTTCTTATCCATCTGATGAAAGTATATAATGTCGGTAATGCGATGAGCCGCAGACGTGAAATAAAAAAACGTCAGAAAAGATATCATTCAGATTTTGATGATATTGATTTCTGATACTTCTTTTTTATGCCTTCCATTTCCTCCAGACTGATCATCCTTGTGGTCTTAACGGCATAAGGAAGATTTTTCTGCTCGTTTTTCTTTATACGTATTTTTGCTTTGACCAGACCATGTTCTTCGCATTTTCCGGTCATAATATAATTCTTACCGTTATTAGAAAAGGGTGGAACATCTTTTTCAACATTCCTTTTACATACAGGACATTCCAGACTTCGCACATTTTTATCGTGAATGAGTCTGTGCTTGTCCTTAAAGCATCTGTATATATGCTTTGTGTAATCTCCATAATCCCTTATTATCTCGCAATTCACATCTTTTGGGACGTAATAGTTATTAAATGAAGTATATCTTTCATATACGGGATCTATCCTTTTTAATACCTCTGCCGTATATGAAGCGTCATTCACTGCCCGGTGAAAATCAGATAATTCTGCGATGCCGTATTCTTCTACAGCTTTTTCCAGAGATATACGAGTTTTATGCGAGCCCTCATTATACCCGTTCAACTTTTGTACATCCAGATATTCAAGAGGACCATCACTTAACGGAATGCAGTCAAAATAATAAATATTTCTCTGTAATTCGGTAAGATCTGTATCACCCCAGGTGCAGAAAATATAAGGTTCTTCTCCGCAAAATGTCAGAAATTCAGAATAAACTACTTCAAATCTGTCTGCTGTCTTAAGATCTGAATTATCAATATGTACTATTTTTTTATTCATCCAGTGCATCCGGCGATAAACCCTGGGATGTATTAGCTTTGAGAATCGATCTATCGCTTCTTTGTTTTCATCAAGCTTTACTGCACCTATCTCTATAATTTCAAAGGGCATCACTTTAAGCTCTTCTCGGGGATTTCCCATATTCCATTCAAGGTCAAATACAATGTAATTCATTTCATTATTATATTATACTAATTCTGTCTTTGGACTATTTTATCATTTATTATCAATCAAAATAAAAAAATATTTACTTTAGTAAGAAAAAAGTTCTTGCATATCTACTGACATTATAGTACAATCTCTTTTGCGTTTAAGGATATGCGCTTCTAGCTCAGCTGGTAGAGCACCTGACTCTTAATCAGGGTGTTCGGGGTTCGAGTCCCCGGAGGCGCACTAAGCACTGGTT
>CADCRB010000155.1 GCA_902803745.1 uncultured Lachnospiraceae bacterium | reverse complement strand
GATCTGAAGGATCTGATAGATGCGCAGGATAATCCCACTATAGCAACCTACGCCAAGACAGGGGAGGTGGACATCCGCGTCACTGCCAAGGCCGAAAGCGAGAAGGAAGCGCGTAAGCTTGTAAAGCCCGTCGTCAAGGAGATCAAAAAGAGATTCGGCTCTAAGATATTTACCACGGATGAGAGTGTGACCCTCGAAGCAGCAGTCATGCAGCTCCTTAATGAAAATCATCTGACGCTTGCTGCGGCAGAGTCCCTGACGGGCGGAATGCTGACGGCGCGACTCATCAATGTGCCGGGCGCGTCAGATATCATAAAGATGGGCTTCATCACTTATTCAAATAAATCAAAGAGAAAATATCTCGGTGTGAAAAGATCTACGCTCGATAAATTCGGCGCGGTTTCCGAGCAGTGCGCCAAGGAGATGGTGAAGGGCTGTGCGGCTGCAGCAAAAGCCGACGCGGCTGTCTCTCTTACCGGTATAGCAGGACCGGGCGGCGGTACGGACGAGAAACCCGTGGGACTGACCTATATCGGGGTCTTTGTGCATGGCAATATCAAAGTAAAGAAGTATTTATTCTCCGGAGAGAGGGAGAAGATAAGAGAGTCGGCAACCGCAGCGGCGCTTACCCTGTTGAGGCAGAGCCTTCTCGAAAATCTCACGGAGAGGACCTTCTCCGCCAAGCAGTAAAAGCCTGTTTTGTTGAGAAAAGCCACATATAGTGGTATCATATGATTGTCGGGGTATCATCGGCTCCGTTAAGTTACTATTCGGGTGGCATTATTACCGTTAGAGGAGCAGGAATTGGCTGAATATACCAGCGATCAGTTATTTGAAATCGAAGAAGGTAAGAAAGCATCCATAGATACGTCTCTGTATGAGAATCCCGATTTTCTAGCGATACAGATGCGTCAGATCAGGATGGCTCTCACATCGGGGCTTGATGTGGCGCCTTATGTCAGGCCTGAGTATGACTGGATGCAGATGGAGGAGATCTTCACGGGCCTTGAAGAAGGCGTGGATGTTTCTTTATTTGCAGATCCCTCCCTTCCTTACGAAAAGATGCATCAGGTCCGCAGGGGTCTTTTAAGGGGCATCGATATTTCCGGTGATGTAAAGTACAGCGCCGGAGTCTTAAAGCAGCTTCGCAAATCCAAAGAAGAAAATATCGATATAAAGAAGTATGTGGAAGAAGGCTATGATCCAGAGCAGCTTTATCAGATAAGGCTCGGTCTGAATCATGGAATAGAGCTGGACGGCTATATTGAGACTGACTTCCGCGGGGCAGCTATTTCCGAGATCAGACAGGGACTTGAAGAAGACATAGATGTCACAACCTATGCGGATATCAAGTTTGGCTGGAGACAGATGAGAGAGATCCGCTTCGGCCTTGAGAAGCGTCTTGATATTTCAAAATATGCCAATCCATATTATGACTGGGAGCAGATGAGGGAGATCCGGCTGGGTCTTGCGGAAGGACTTGATGTCTCCAGATACAGCACTCTCATGTTCACCAGCAATGAAATGAGGAAACGCCGCATCATACTTGAAGAGGGCGGCGAGGATGTGAGCATAAGCGCGGATGATTTCGAGCTTTATACCACGAGCGGAGGGATCGAAGCCTTCATCACCATGAAGGGTGAAGGCAAGAAGATAGACAGGGATTCATTGATAGACAGCCTGGCGGAAATGGAAGTGACCTATGGGCTTATCGAAGAAAATATAGACAAGATCTGCAGGGGAGAATACGATAATCGCCCGATACCGATAGCGCGCGGCAATATCCCCAGGAAGGGTGCCGACGGCTGGTACGAGTTTTTCTTTAATACCGAAATAGACAGGAAGCCCAAGATCCTCGAGGATGGCTCCGTAGACTATCAGACCATGGAAAAGTATACGGTAGTCAAGGAGGGAGACGTCCTTGCCGTATATCATGATGCTGAGGAGGGAGAGGAAGGTCACTCCGTAAACGGCGCTGCCATAAGCGGAAAGAAGGGCATAGAGCAGGAGCTTCTGAAAGGGCAGGGATTTGCGCTTTCTGAGGACAAGCATACCTACACCGCCGCCATCGAAGGAATGGTGGAGCTTAAAGGCGGAATATTAAATGTCATCAAGCATCTCGAGGTTGGTGATGTGACGCTTGCCACAGGCAATATAGATTTTGACGGCAGCGTGCATGTGAAAGGAAATGTGGAGAACGGCGCAGTGGTAAAGGCTGCCGGGGATATAGTAGTAGACGGCAATGTGGGAGGAGCGGAGATCATATCCGAAGGCTCCGTGACCCTGAACCGCGGTATGAATGCAGGAAGGCATGGCAAGGTCAGGGCCAAGGGCAATATAATGAGCAAATTCTTCGAGAGCGTCATAGTGATCTGTGATAATGATATCGAAGTCACGAATTCGGTAAACAGCCTTCTCCGCGCCAAGGGCTGGATAAGGTCCACCAGATCCATAATCGGCGGAAAGGCTTTTGCCTCAAAGGGATACAAGGTGACAAACCTTGGCAATGATGCCGGAACTGCGACCCAGGTCCAGATCGGCATAGACGAGGATGTAATAAATGCGATCGGCAGTATCACCGATAAGATGAAGGAAAACAGCAAGCAGCTTATGCTCCTCGGAAATTCTATGAAGGAATTGAAGATCAAATTCCCGCCCGAGGTGAGGAATACAATGCCGCTTTACAAAAAGATAGATAATGCGATCTATACCATCAACAAGCAGCAGGAGGAGATGCAGAAGGAAAAAGAAAGGCTGAATCTTCAGGTTTTATTCAGCAGAGAGGCTACGATCACCATAGACGGCATAGCATATGAAGGAGTCACCTGTATCCTCGGCAAGGGCAGGTGGGATGCGGCAGGAGAGCGCCATGTCACGCTCAAGGGCACAGGCGGCGCGATGGTCAATGTTACCAATAATTAGAAGGGGAAGATATGAGAGATACGGTTCTGATAGTAGATGATCAGAGTTCCAACAGGGAGAGTCTAATAGAGATCCTGAAAAATGATTATAAGATCAAGGAAGCCGTAAACGGCATAGAGGCTCTGGAGGTCATTTCCAAAAACAGGGAGAGCATAGCGGCTATGCTCCTTGACCTTGTGATGCCCAAGATGGGCGGCCAGGAGGTTCTCGCAAAGATGAGCGGGGCCGGGCTTATGGAGGATTTCCCTGTGCTTGTAAGCGCGGGCGAGGGTAATCCTGATGTCCTGAAGAAATGCTTCGAATACGGCATATGTGATTTTGTAAAAAAACCCTATGAGGATGATCTGGTACTCGAGAAAGTAAAAAAGCTGGACTCCTTTTATCAGTCCCGCAGGGAGAGCAATGACAAGCTGAGAAAATTCGCAAAGGTCCTGCAGAATCAGAACAAGATCCTGGAGCAGAAGGCCAGGCAGCAGAAGAGTGATAATATAAGCCTTATGGATTCCCTCGGTACCATAGTCGAGTATCGTAATACGGAAAACCATGAACATATTAAGAGGGTCAAAGCCTTCACAAAGATCCTTGCCACTCATATGATGAAGGAATTTCCGGAATATGAGCTTACCGAAGAGAAGATAGATCAGATCACTGCGGCGAGCGCGCTGCATGATATCGGCAAGATAATGATTCCGGACAATATCCTCTTCAAACCCGGTAAATATACCTCCGAAGAATTTGATTATATGAAAAGCCATACCATCAGGGGATATGACATCATAGCCCAGATAGCCGACAACTGGGATAAGGAGCTTATGGATTACTGCAAGCAGATCGCAAGGTCCCATCATGAAAAATTTGACGGCAGAGGCTATCCTGAAAATATCAAAGGCGACAAGATCCCCATAGCCGCCCAGATCGTATCAGTCACGGACTGTTTCGAGGCTCTTATCAGCGAGAGCCTGTATAAGAAAGCCTACAGCTTCGACGCTGCCTTCCAGATGATCCTTAACGGAGACTGCGGAGCCTTCAATCCAAAGCTTATTGAAGCCTTCAGAAATTCCAGGGGTGAATTCCATGATATCGCCAGCGAAGGCGCTCCGATCGAAGACGCCATGGAAGAGGCAAACGTACAAGTATAAGGATCCTTGCGCTTATTCCATAGCTTGACTTTCAGGAACGCATGTTCGATAATCTGATACAGGAATGATCAGATAAAGTGTGATGACAGTCAGGGAGGCGGAATGGATAAGGCATACATAGCGATAGATCTGAAGAGCTTTTATGCTTCTGTCGAATGCTCGGAACGGGGTATCGATCCTCTTGATACCTGTCTTGTCGTTGCAGATCCCACGAGAACAGAAAAGACAATATGCCTTGCGGTATCTCCTGCCCTGAAGTCTTACGGTATTCCGGGAAGACCCAGGCTTTTTGAAGTTGTTCAGAAAGTAAAGGAGATAAATAACGACCGCAGGCGGACCGCCCCCGGGCGCAGACTGACCGGAAGCTCCGTAAGCCTTGTAAGTCAGAATGCCAACCCGTCCCTTGAGGTAGACTATATCACCGCTCCCCCCAGAATGAAGCTGTATATGAAATACAGTACCAAAATATATGATATCTACCTGAAATATTTTTCCCCGGATGATATTCATGTTTATTCCTGTGACGAGGTGTTTATTGACGCCACTCCCTATCTTGGGATATATGATATGACGCCCCATGAGCTCACAAGGACGATAATAAGCGATGTCCTTGTGTCCACCGGCATCACTGCCACAGCGGGGATAGGGACGAATCTGTACTTATGCAAGATCGCCATGGATATAATGGCAAAGAAGATACCACCCGATAAAGACGGGGTAAGGATAGCGGAGCTTGACGAAAAGAGCTACAGAGAGCAGCTTTGGGCGCATACCCCGATAACCGACTTCTGGGGAGTGGGTTCGGGGATCGCAAAGAGACTGGCCGGACTGCATCTTTTTACCATGGGTGACATCGCCGCATACTCTGAAATGTTTGAGGACAGTCTGTACAATGCCTTCGGCGTGAAGGCCGAGCTGCTGATAGACCATGCCTGGGGTTGGGAGCCATGCACGATATGGGATATAAAGCATTATGAGCCAAAGTCCAGCAGCCTGAGCTCGGGACAGGTCCTGCAGAGACCCTATTCCTATTCTGAAACGGAGATCATCGTCAGGGAAATGGCTGACCGTCTTGCGCTCGATCTTGTAAAAAAAGGCCTTGTTACAGACCAGCTGACTCTCACGGTTAATTTTGAATGCTTCAGGAGTGATGAGGAGATCAGAAGATTTAATGGTGAGATGCACTATGACTGGTACGGAAGACCTGCACCGAAGCACGCCCATGGCACGACAAATCTCGACGTTAAAACTTCCGTATCCAGTGAGATAATAAATGCCTTTCTGGATCTGTACAGACGCATAGTGGATAAGGAGCTCTTTTCGAGACGGATAACGGTATGCGCCTGCAATGTCATGCCCTGCGCGGAAGCGGATGCGGAGCCTGAATATGAGCAGCTCGATCTTTTTACTGACTACGAAGCCCGGGAAAAAGAAAAAAAAGAGGAACGCCGGAGGCTTAAAAAAGAGGCCGCTTTGCAGCAGGCGCAGATCGAGATAAAAGACAGATTCGGTAACAACGCGATACTTAAAGGGACTAATTTTCTAAAAGGCGCCACTGCCAGAGAGCGGAACGCCCAGGTGGGAGGGCACAAAGCCTGATCAAACACTAAGCGAGTACAAAACACTCGCAAAGTGCTTTTATTATATGATAGAAGTAAAATAATATGATAACCCCCGGTAAGGTAAAGCGTCTGGCTGCGCTGATATTATGCTTTCTTCTGACGGCAGTATTATTACCGCCGGCAGCATTTCATGCCCAGGAGAAGGGCAGGACCGTGCGGGTCGGATGGTACGAATCTCCTTTCAATACCCTTGATGAATCCGGCCGGCGTTCCGGCTATGCCTACGAATATCAGATGAAGGTCGCGGCATACACAGGCTGGGACTATGAATATGTGAGCGGAAGCTGGACCGAGCTTATGCAGATGCTCCTCGACGGGGATATCGACCTCATGAGCGATGTTTCCTACACTGATGAGCGCGCTGAAAAGATGCTTTTTGCTGATCTGCCCATGGGGACCGAGGAATATTATATTTTCATTTCTCCCGGAAATACTGAGATAAAATCTTCCGACTTATCCTCCCTGAACGGTAAAACTATCGGTGTAAACCGGGGCAGCGTCCAGGAAGGTCTCTTCAGGGAATGGGCTGAAGAGCATCAGGTAAATGCCAATCTTAAGGAGCTTTCCACTACCGAGGCTGAGGCGCTGAGAATGCTCGGAGCCGGAGAGCTTGATGCCTATATAACCCTCAACGCCTATCTGGATCCCAGACGTCTGTTGCCGGTGACCAAGATAGGATTCTCGGATTTTTATTTCACAGTGAATAAGGACCATCCCGAGCTTCTAGAAGAGCTTAATGATGCAATGAGCCGGATACAGGACGAGGATCCGTATTACAACCAGACAATGTTTGAAAAGCATGTCCAGCGCTACGGTTCAAATGCCTTCCTTACAGCTGAAGAAAGCGAATGGCTTGATTCCCACGGCCCGATCCGTGTAGGTTATCAGGACAATTACCTGGCTTTCTGCGCCAAGGATCAGAATACCGGAGAGCTTACGGGAGCATTGAAGGATTATCTTGAAGATGCTTCAGACTGTCTCATAGATACTCATATCGACTTTACCGAAACAGCATATCCCACCATGGCCTCTGCCCTTGAAGCTCTAAAAAGAGACGAGGTGGACTGCGTGTTCCCTGCAAATCTTACCTCCTATGACGGTGAGGAGCTGCAGGTGGTCATGACACCCCCGATCATGAGGACTGAAATCTATGCTGTGGTGCGTCAGGCTGATCTTTCCTTCTTTGCCCACAGAGACTATGTGGTAGTCGCGGTAAATGAAGGTAATACAAACTATGACGCCTTTCTTCAGGAGAATTTTCCCAAATGGCATAAGATATATTTCAAGAATACTGCGGACTGTCTGAAGGCTGTATCAGATGGTGTGGCTGACTGCGTGCTGATAAGCAGCTACCGGTACAACAACATCTCAAGACTTTGCGATAAATATCATCTTACGACCTACGTGACGGGCACAGACCTGGATTACTGCTTTGCTGTCTCTGAAGGAGAGACAGAGCTTTACTCCATTCTGACAAAAGCTTCCGGGGTGGTACCTGATTCCACTGTTGACTCGGCTCTGGCATATTATATGACTGAGGATGCAAAGCTCAGTCTCGTGGATGTGATCAGGGATAATATCATAGTTATCATGGCTTTGATCTCTGTTGTCGTTCTTGTCATCCTGTTTCTGATGTTCAGGAGCATAGGCATGGAAAAACGAGCGCAAAAGCTTATCAGAGCGACTGAGACAGATGATCTCACAGGTCTTTATAACCGTGATTACTTCTTTCATTATGCGGATCGTATGTACCGGACAAGGCCTGTGACCTCATATGATGCCATAGTAGTGAATATAGAGCAGTTTCATTCCATCAATGCATTAAACGGAAGGGAATTCGGAGATGCCGTCCTTAAGGCGCTGGGTGATGAGGTCCTGTCGGTCGCCAGGGAAAACGAAGGGATAGCAGGCAGATTCGGAGCGGACCGCTTTGATATATATTGCAGGCATACCAAGGATTATCAGGCTATATTTGACCGTCTGCAGCACAGGCTTGACGGGCTGACTCCCAATACCAGCCTAAGACTCAGGATGGGCGTCATGCCATGGCAGTCTGATCTGGAGCCCATACAGCAGTTTGACAGGGCAAGGGCTGCCTGCAGCATGGCCAGAGGACATTATAAAGAGCATCTTATAATCTATGATGAAAAAATGAGGGCTCAGGAAATGCTGGATCAGCGGCTCTTAAACGACCTGCGTAATGCCCTGGACAACTATCAGTTTGAAGTCTATTTCCAGCCGAAATACAATATTCAGACAGATCCCCCCACTCTCGTCAGCGCCGAAGCACTCATAAGGTGGAATCACTCTGAGCTTGGCATGATCCCTCCCGACAGCTTCATTCCCCTCTTTGAGCGAAACGGAAAGATCGGAGAGGTGGATAAATTTGTATGGGAGCAGGCTGCAAGGCAGGTCGCGCGCTGGCGCGATATGTATGGTGTGATCATTCCTGTTTCCATCAATCTTTCCAGAGTGGATGTTTTTGATCCAGGACTTGAAAAGACGCTCGGTGATATCCTTGAGCGCAACGGGCTTGCGCCGGAGTACTTAAAGCTTGAGGTTACTGAGTCAGCCTATACCGAAAATGCGGACCAGGTGATAAAGGTGGCAAATGAACTCCACGACAAAGGCTATACAGTGGAGATGGATGATTTCGGCACAGGATACTCGTCACTCAGCATGCTTTCGTCAATGCCCATACATGTGCTGAAAATGGACAGAACCTTCATCCGGAATATCGAGCATGATGAAAAGGAT
>CADCRB010000154.1 GCA_902803745.1 uncultured Lachnospiraceae bacterium | reverse complement strand
GATTCCCATTTTGCAACTGCCTGTCTTGAAACGCCAAGCTTATCTGCAAGCGCCTCTTGCGTGTATCCTTTATTCTTTCTGAGTATCTGCAGTTTTTCTGAAAAAATCATCTTTCATCACCTCCGCTATCAGTGTACAAAACAGCGGGTATTGTCTCCATAAATCACGAGTTGCTTTTTTGTTACTTCTGTTATACAAAACCGTAATCAACTGTTCTTCACCATGATAGTTACGATGAACTTCAGCTCACTTAAGCAGCTCTTTTATAAGATATATATTTGAAACCATTTCATCTTTCAGAGCCTTAGGGATCACAAGCTGAATCCCCAAGTGGATCCTCTCTTCTCCTCTTGAAATCTTGTCTGCGCTTTTTACCGTGGCAACGGTCTCAATCTGCGGATCTTCAAGTAATGGAAGAATCACATAATAAAGGGCATCGTCGTCAAAGGACACTGTTCCAAGCATTTTGCCCGAGATCATTTCCTCTGCAACAGCCTTGTTGTCTCGAAGGAAAAGGCTTAATGGGATTCCTGGTTCAATGCGATGTTCCTCTGCTTTTCTTTTAATATATCCACCAAAGACGTAACTGGTCTTTTCATCATCTTCAAAGCTCTTCTGCCCAAGCTTCCTGGCAGCATCTGCCGGAAGAATAAACTCCTGCATCATAAGGTGGAAAAGATCCTTTATTTTGTCCGGAGAATTCTGCAGATTAAAGTCAGCCGTCAGATCTTTACAAGCTTCCAGAACACTTTTTGAGAAAAGAGAAAATTCCTCCATGTCGGGATCCCATATGTATTTACCTCTAGCCAGCTTAGTAAGCGGAAGATCCCTTTCCTCGTCATAGATTCGAAGCTGGATATAGACGTTTCTCTCCGAAAAAGCTTCCCTGTTTTCATAAGTTTCAAAGATTAGAGCATCATCTTCATAGTACGGCTGCCCTTCTGACGCCCGGATCTTCTTATAGGCCTCGATTATCTGCCTGATTTTCTCATCATCCTCCAGATTCCGCTCTTTTCCGGGGTCTGAGTCTGGATGATATAAAAAGAGAAGCTTCTTGTATTTAGATTTTATCTCCCGTTCGCTGTCTTTTTTCGAAGCGCCAAGGATCTTAAATGCTTCCTTTAGTGTCATTGTTGTTCATCCGTAAAGCTAAGTAGCTCTATATTCTCATCATACATATCCTTTGGAAGAATCGATCTATAGATTGAAGAATATGTGTCCCAACACTTCTGTTTTTCAAACTTTTCTTTGCCCATCCTCAGTAAGATGAACTCCACGCCAAAGCACTTTGCCCTCACTCCGGTATCAAAACAGCCATTACGTAGATAAAAATCCATGCGCCTTACCCTAAGCTCTCTGTCTTCATCATCCCTTGCATAGTCCGGATCTTCCACCTCAATGATAAAACTTCCTGCGCTATCGATATGATCATAAAGAAGCTTAACAAGAATGCTCCCGATACCACTATTTCTTTTCTCAGGGTAAACAGCAAGATAATCAACAAGGTAATCATTGCCCAGTTTTACCAAGCAGGAATATCCTACTATTTCTTCGCCATCATATAACCCCAGTGTCTCATAGATACCCTTATCTACCGCATCTAACATGACAAAAAGTGGCTTTAGTTCTGACGGCGGAAAGTCTTTACGCATCCGGTCGTTATATAGATCACTCAGCTGATCCTTTGTCAGTGTCATTAAGCGCATGTTACTACTATCCTTCTAAATTTATTCAAGCTCTTCACCGTCTTCCTCATCCTCGTTCTTGTGGAATCTGTTATCGATGTTCTCTCGAACCATAGCTCTAACAGCCTTCTTTATCTTCTTTTTTGCTTTTTTCTTAATGCAGCCAAGAACAATAAGCGCAATCAGTGGTAAAAGTATCAATACGATCATCACTGCATGTTTCTTGAGTTTCTTTAGAAAATGCCTTATTTCTCTTTTTAATACATACCTTTTGATCTTTTTTGTCATGCTCAATCCCTCTCTACGTTCTGATGTGACTGGTTCCATTTTGAGCCAAAGAAATTGATCTCAAATACAAAATCCTTAACAGTCTTCTTAAGGCATTTCCTGCTCTTTAAATATTTCCAGCCGGTTGATTCAATCAGCATGATGGATGAAAAGATATTTTATTTTTTGCACTGCTGAATCAACATCCAGATCCTCAAATTCCAACGTGTCTTCGCTTACCAAAGGTTTCCCATTGTTGATTAGATATTCAAAACTGCCTTCCAATACATTAAGTAAAAAAGCATGGTTTGTTCCTGTAATAATCTCATGCTCTATAGCATCTAATTTTCTTATATCATTCTCAGTTATGGCAAACAATCTCGTGGTGTCTTGGGCCTTAAATAGATCGATCCCTGTACCCGTGAAATAATTATTCCTTGACCAATGGGCCATTACTCTCGTCTTAATACTCTTTTGGGCCTGTCCTATATAACAAACATTATAATCATCAAGTACCATTAAGTAGATCCCTGGCTTGCCCTGATATGTCTTTAAATCATCTATTTCTACAAAACTGTATTTCTTTATTATTCTACCAATTTCTCTTTCAAATTCACTTTTATCTAGCTGTTCAAACCCCAGAGTCAATTTATGCAATCGGTTATATTGATTTATCACATACCAGTAATTATATTCCCATAAATCATCTTCATCTTTGCGCTTAGCATATTGTCCAACCATATAATTGAGATATCTATTCAAGTGATCACGAATATCAAATTTGAGTCCTCCTATAGAAGAGACCTTTACACCGAAATGCCTATCACTTATTTTGTCTTTAACAGTATCTTTACACTGATATGCCACTCTATAATAGTATTTTTCAAACCCCTGAATTGAATCAAAAGTTTCCTTAAATAGTCCAGTAAATTCCCCTATACATTTATCATTTTCATCATATTGACATATGGTGATTTGTTCTTCAGGTACATCGACATCAAACTCCGATTCTAATATATCAATCCACGTCGGCTCATGTGGTTGCTCAACCTTAGCTCTAAGACTACTGATTTCATCTGTTATTCGCTTCTCTAATGTTGTATCCATGCTATTATCTTTAAATCTTTTTACATCATCCAATAACATTGATAATTCTGTAATTAGCCATTTATTCTTTTCATCCTCAATAGCATATGTTGTATATGTAATAATCCTATTCATTGCAAGATTATTTCTTTTGTGCCCTGGAATACGTCTTGACCATTCAACGTCTAGGATTAACATTTGCTCTTCCTGTGTTTTTTTATTCCAATTTTCTTTCTTGTAGTTCATTCTTTTGACCTCTTCCTAATTAAGAAATTCTTTGAAGTATTCCCGCCATATCGACACCCGGATGCGTTAAGTACATCCTGCAGATACTCTCTGCCAATTCTTCATGGATTTTACATGCCTTTGCAATCTCTTCATAGCTCTTTCCTTTGTCAGTCAGTTTCATTACTTTGACGATTACCTTATCAATGTCCTTAGGAAGTTTTGTTTCCTTATGGTCATTTTCAATGACCATTTTCTTAAATTCAAAGTCTCCTTTGCCTCTGACCTCAAGGACGGCATAAGATATTTCCTGATCAGGTTTTCTCTTTCCGCAGCAGCCAGGGTTAAACCAAATCTGCCCATCTTTTTCCACTTGGGAATACTTATGGCTGTGTCCGTAGATTATGATGTCGGCATCATCGACATCTTCAGAAATCTTTCCTTTGTTATGGATGACAAAGATC
>CADCRB010000153.1 GCA_902803745.1 uncultured Lachnospiraceae bacterium | reverse complement strand
ATAACGATATGGTAATAGTCAAGCTTTCGAATATTGACAGATGATCGGATTGACCGATCAGGGTGTTTTTTAAGGGACTCCATGCTCCACGACAAGAGTCATATCCTCATAAACCGGTATATAGGGTGAAAAGGGAATGTCTTCCCTCTCATACTCCCAACCTTTATATAGATCAGAGCCATATCCGGGCAGATCTTCCTCTTCCAGAAGTGTTCCATCAGGGACTTCAAGAGTTTCGTACGAACCGTCATCATACAGGAATTTTATGGTATGAGAACCAGCGTAAGAAAATGAAGGCGACGGAAGACTCTCATCATATCCGCATATATTCGCAAGAAGAACAAGTCTCTGATAAAGGAAAAATTTAAGATAGCGGTATTTATCTTCAGGGGAGGAATAAAATCGAATGGGAGTTTCAGCATTCTGCCAGCGAGCCCTGTCCATCTCAAGGGAGGCTGATATCCTGTCTGCATATGCATCTATCCGGTGAAAGATCACATCTTCAAATACAGGTACCGATTCCTTAAACAGGGCGTCATAGTATGTCTTATACGCTGTATCCTTCATCAAAAGACTGTCCCAGTCCAGTGCATCTTCGGGAATCTTTTCAAGAAGAGATTTTGTGTAATCAAGATAATATGAACCGGCAAGAGGCTTCCCACACGCAAGATCGTAATCCCAGCAGGGGCCGGCATAAAGCCGGTTACCTTTGTTGTAAAAATAGCAGTTAGTTTCCATGGAAGCAGATCGGAAACAGAATTCGTCAATCAGAAACCTTCGGGTAAAGGATGGAATATCGATATGTGAAAGCCCGGCTCCGGTTTTGTCTGTCCGAATTTCTGTGTCTGCTTCTCTGACCAAAAGCCTTATGCTATCTATATCATCATCGGTGATTGGAAGCGGATCCTTTATTTTGAAAAAATCATCATTGATTTGGAAATGTGGAACGGGACTGTCATCATCGGTTCGATGATCCTTTTCGATAAGACAGCCGTTATTGAGCTCCAGCCTTCCCTTTCCTATCCCCGGATCCTTACACAGCAGATAATTTCCAAGATATTCACCATTAAGGTACAGATCGATCCAGTCTGAATCTATGGCATATTCCATACCGATATCACCGGATAGATCCATTATGAGCTTATTCTGTATCTTGGTATCATCATAGAAATTAGCAAGAAGAGCCCATTTTGATGAACTTTTAAGTCCGCAGAGAGGATAGTTTTCGGGGAGTTTTATCTCGTAGGGACGCTTTACCGCATCCCAGGTGGTATTGCCCCTTCCCTTGATAAGGATATCGTCTTTGGTATACTCGATCTTTCCAAAGGGAGAGAAAAGCTTTAGCGAAGCAGCAGAATACTCGTCGTGGGCTATATCATCCTTCTCGATCCCGACGAGATCAATATATGCAGTATACAGGCAGTCCGAGTGAAGAAAAGATATCTTCCATGGAGCGTTCGTTCCATCCGGAAGCTTCACTGTTACCTCTTGTACCGCTCCATATGATGGCTCTGACAGAAGCGTCCCATCCAAAAGATAAGCTGAGCCCATAGAGACGTCCTGAGAAAATGAGGTCATCTCAGCAAAGGAGGGGAGAAAGAAATATGTCACACCGTCCTTGTCCAGGCCGTCAATGGTAAGATCCTGAGTTTTAAGCCACAGGTAGCTTTTTCCGGGCTCTATATGAAGGATCCCCCTGCCTTCTTGAGAATAAAACGCCGCAATAGAAAAAACGGCGATCAGGGTGATGATAGCAGCAATACTAAGGAATATTATTATGTTTTTTTTCTTTCCGGAGACCATTAGGATCACTCCCACCGATGGCTCAGAAAATCAAGCCGTTTTGTTAGAAAATCTTTGGTGAATCCATAGTTTTCATCCGGGGTGTTATACTGACCGCCACCCCCACCGTTGCACCATATTGCGTAATCCATTAAAACAGAAGCTCTGATCCTGTCATAATATGAATCCATACGATCATTGACCATATCAGTCAATACCGGAAGATTCATATGGAAAACGTCAACGAGAATATCATAATATGCTTTATCATCATAAAGCATTACATCCCAATCCAGGGGATTCTTAAATGCCATATCTTCAGGCGCAATATAATTTCTTTGTTCAAGTATAGTTCCTTCAGGATTCAGATACGGACCGTCGCCTCCTCCGACTGTGCCGTCGTAATCCCAGACAGGACCGGCGTAAAGGACATTTTCAAAAGGTTTCTTATAGAAATAATAGCTTGTGACAAATGCGTCATCATTGAAAAAGAGTTCTTCCAGGATGAATCGTCTGGTGAAGGTATCTGTATCTATCAAAGACAGCTCATCCGAAGAATTAGATCTAATAGCGTCATCTACCATAGTTACAAAGTTTTTAATATACTCAACCTGACCATATGATGCATTGTCAGGTGATTTGATCGTAAAGAAATTATCAGGGGTTTTGAAGCCGCAGGATTTTTCTTCATAATAAGCATCTACGTTTTTTTCAATAAGGAATCCTTCTTCATCAGGAGAGAAGGGAGCTGTAAAGTCATAACCCTTCATATCCTTTGTCTCAAATGGTTCTGCATCGAGCACATAAGGTGCATTCTTTTTTTCAAGCGAAGAAATATCAAGGTCTGCACTTCCGATAGCCGGTTCTCGACAGAGGAGATAGTTTCCCAGATATTCGTTATTGGCATACAGATCGATCCAGTCTGATTCAATCGAATAATCCAAGCCTATCGCATCAGAGGTGTCAAAGGCCAGCTTGTTGCAGAGCTTGGTCGGTTCAAAATAATTGGCAAGAAGAGTCCATTTTTTTGAAGCGGACAGGCCGCAGAGTCCTGCTTTCTCAGGAAGCTTGAGCTCATAAGGCTTTTTTTCAGCCTGCCAGGTCGCATTTCCGCGGCCTTTGATCTGTATATCTTTATTTGAATAGAGTACGGACCCGGTGGAAGAAAACAGAGTAGCTTCAGCCCCGGAATAGATATCGTGCTCTATACCGCTCATAGGTGTATCCTTTGTTTTGATAAAAAGGGAGCATAGATTCTCTGATCTTAGAAAGCATATGCGCCAGGGGAGCGGATCGCCTGAACCGGTGTCCACCAGAATATCCTGTTCCCTGCCGGTAAGTGGAGAGCGAAGCGGGGTCCCGTCTGAAAGAAGGAGAGAAAACGCCGAATCGCTCTGATCAAGCGCGGTAAGATCCGCATAAGCAGGAAGACAATAATAAGTGACTCCGTTTTTGTCAGTGCCTTTCAGAGTCAGGTTAT
>CADCRB010000152.1 GCA_902803745.1 uncultured Lachnospiraceae bacterium | reverse complement strand
TTAGTATAATAACAAACTTTGTAAAGTGGTTCAGCAACCAAATCGGAGGAAAAGAACATGAATAAAAAACTAATCAATTGGCTTGGGCTATTGGGAATAGCAGCACTCATATCTTACGCGGCAGCAATCATATTTGCGCCGCTTGCCTTTCCGGGTTATAATTGGATGGAGCAGGCCGCCAGCGACCTGTCCGCGGAAACCGCACCCTCAAGACTTATGTGGAGCAGGCTGTCCGCTGTATATGACGTCGGTAGCGTGGTGTGCGCCACCTGCATAGCAATATACGTATCCGAACACAAGGTATCCACCAAGGTGTTTCGCGTGGGTATATACCTGTTCGCCATAATGAACTGGATAAGCAAGGTCGGTTACCAAATGTTCGCCCTTTCGGATTCCGGCAAGGAAATAAACGGATTTGCGGAAATTATGCATATGGTAGTAACCGCATGCGTGGTATTACTCTCCATAGTATCCTTAATCCTTTTAATTATAGCGGGCTGCAGGGACAAAACTCAAAAACCGGTAGGCATATGGGCCGCCATAGCCTTGGGACTCATGTTCCTCGGGCCCATAGGAATGGCCGCATTTCCCCCATCTTGCTTCGGATTATTTGAGCGCTTCAGTACCTTCGCCGCCGTAGGCTACAACGCGGTACTCGGCGTGTATCTGTTCAAGGGATTTAACCAACCCGTATAGAAGAATCGAAGGAAAGAGATTGTCCGGAAGTGCGCTTCACAAGAATCCGGACCCTGCGAGTATACCCTGTTATCGCGTGGTAAATTCCAAAGGAGAACTTGCCGGGGCGTTTGCATTCGGTGGCGCGAAAAAGCAGGCAGAACTTCTGGAAACGGAAGGTGTTGAGGTCGTTGATGGCAAGGTTGATCTTGTCAGGTTTGAATACCGGAGATTTTAAAAAATGGAAATATGGGATTTATACGATAGAGAAGGAAAGAAAACAGGCCGGACTTGGGAGCGAAGCAATGGGGGCGGAAAGGGAATCCCGGACGGGTATTACCATATGGTAGTAGACGTTCTTGTTCAGCATGTGGATGGCACATTTTTGTTGACGAAAAGGGATATAAACAAAGATGTGTATCCCGGATACTGGGAGGCCAGTGCGGGAGGATCAGCATTGGCCGGTGAAGAACCGCTTGAAGCTGCGCGGCGCGAGCTTTTTGAGGAAACCGGTCTTACGGCATTGAGCATGAAGCTTGTAAGCCATACCTTCAGAGAACCCAGTCATAGTATGTTTTACTCATATCTGGCAATCGTAGATGCAGATAAGGATTCGGTTGTCCTTCAAGAAGGTGAGACTGTAGAGTATAAGTGGGTGGATGAACGGGGATTCATCGAATATGTTGAATCTGACCTGGCAATAAAAACGCATAATGCCAGATATAAAGACATCATTGAAAGAATGAAAGCAGATATGAAAATTGCAGTAAGAGAAAAGGAGTAGACAGATGCATCATAATTTTCTCTTTGATTTGGATCAGACGTTGCTGGATTTCCATGCTTCTGAATATAAGGCACTCGGGATTGTGCTTAAGGATAATGGCATGTCGTTCTCGGATGAGATATATCAGGCGTTTAAAGCGTACAACAAATCGCTCTGGCTGGAACTGGAAAAAGGAAGTATCACAAGGCCGGAACTCTTTACAAAAAGATTTCTGTACATCTTTGAACAGTGTGAAGGAGATTCATCAGGCATAGATCCGCTAAAGATCAATAGTGATTTCATACAGACAATGTCTGTGAATGGCGTTTTGATGGATGGCGCGCTGGAAATGATCAGAAAGGTAAAAGAAAACATTTCGGATGCCAGAATCTATATCGTCTCTAACGGTGCAACAATAAACGCAAAAGGCAGGGTTGCTTCTACGGGGCTTGATGAGTATATCGATTATTTGTTTATCAGTGAAGATATGGGTGTAACAAAGCCGGATGCAGCATTCTTCGATATCTGTCTTGACAGGATAGCGGAGCCGAGAACTTCTTGCATTATGATAGGCGATTCACTCTCTTCGGATATGCTGGGCGCTAAAAATGCGTCCATGGATTCTGTTTGGTTTATGCCATCAGGAAACATTGAAGAATCTATGATGGAGTACGATATCAATTATGTCGCTTCCTCCTTTGAAGAACTGTATTCAATTCTTGAAAGGTGGGCAGGCGCTGCAGTATAACCGACGATGCTACTGAGACAGTATCGATAAATTTGAACGACTTAAGCGATCGATAGTGAGTTATATCGGATATGGAGATGCAATATAATATAAATCCGGAGGTGATATTATGAAGAAGTGGTATGACGAAGAATATGAATTTACAGTAGAAGTAACAGGATTTTTGCATGGAGATCATACAGAAAGGTATTGTCGTAATGGCGAAGAGATCGGTGATGTTTATAAATGCACCTATGGATGCCCGGTTAATGAGAGTGGTTACGGAATCTGTTCGAAGACAATGATGATGTTGTATCCATTGATGGAGGCTGTCAGAAGCGGCGGCGATCTTACCAAAGTTGGCGGCGATGGGGAGTACACAAAAACTGTTGTGTGCCCGGATGGCTGTGTAATCTTCAAACTGACGGCAAAGCCGCTTGAAAATGAAAACTTCCATACCGGCGGATTCTGGGATTATCCGGATGAAACACAGAAGAAAGAAGAGGAATAATCACCGGGTCATGTATAAAGAACTTGAAGGGGGTTATATGAACTATTTTGTAGAAGGATTGCAAGGAAGCGGAAAAAGTACACTTGTAAGAAGACTTTCCGAGAAGTATCCGGATCATAAGGCTATTTGCGAAGGTGATTATTCACCTGTTGAACTTGCGTGGTGTGCATACGCAGACAAAGAAACATATAATGGGATACTCGAAAAATATGGTAGTATCAGGAATGAAATTGTGGAGAAAAGCTTTGAAGAAGGTGATCATATGATCATCTGCTATACAAAGATTATCACTGATATTCCCGGATTTCATAAGGATCTTGAAAAATATGAAATATATAACGGGAATCTGGATTTTGACTCCTTTAAGAAAACAGTTCTTAAACGTTATAGAAACTGGATCGGAGAAAAATATATATTTGAATGCTCCGTTTTTCAAAATATTGTCGAGAATATGATACTGTACCTGAACATGAGTGATCAGCAGATAATTGATTTCTATAGAGAAGTTAAAAATGCTCTATCCGGCAAGAATTATCAGATCATGTATATCAAAACAGATGACATTGCTTCAAATATTGATGTTATCAGAAAGGAAAGATCGGATGATAACGGCAATGAGATGTGGTTTCCGCTGATGCTGAGGTATTTTGACGATTCACCTTTCGCAAAAGAAAAAGGTATATCAGGTCCGGAAGCTTTGATCGAGCATTTCAGACATAGGCAGGAACTGGAAATCAGAATATGCAAGGAAGTATTTGAGGGAAGTTATACGCTGCTAAAATCAAAAGATTACAGTATATGAGGAGATAAATGATATAATCGGAGAGGAGTTGAAGCACTCTGCTGAGTTGTGGTTGAAGATCGGATATCGCGACCATATAGTAGTTAAGGCGGAGACAGAAATGTGATAAGAAAAGCAAAACCAAAAGACATATCCAGGATTGCCGAGATTCTGGTGTTTACAAAAAGAATAAAGTACCGATCGATCTTCAATAACGATGAATACTCTTTTAACGAGCTGCAGGTAATTAAGGTCGCCGATGAATTCAAGAATCCGGAGCTCCTCGATAAAGTCTGGATATACGATGATGGTATAGTTAAGGGATTGATCCATCTGGAAGGAAAAGAGATTGTGGAATTATATGTAGACTTCTTTTTCTGGAAAGAGGGTATCGGATCTGAGCTGGTGGAATTTGCAAAAGAAAAGTTTGATGCTAAGTTCGTATGGACACTGGAGAAGAACGAAGACGCCATTCGTTTTTACGAGGCACATGGCTTTAAGTTTAACGGGAAAAGACAATCAGAAGAAGGTACACCTGAGTATATCGTGATGTTGGAGATAGATAAGTAGACATTCAGTGGATGTACATTGAAACCGAATGCGCGGATCGGTACTGCAGATAAACAGCTTATCGGATGAAACGAAAAGGGAGATGATCCATGAGTTCGGATATGCTTTATGCCTTACTGTATAAGGCTGAATCAGGAAGCAAACAGTCCTTATGAATTGACGGTATGTATCGGGGCGGCGCAGGTGAAGGACACTGCTTCACTGAAGGATGTGATCGAAGAGGCCGATGCCAGACTTTATGATCAGAAAGGATCAACACATGAAAGAGTACAATGATGAAATATTTACGGGCGAGCGCGCCCTGTATCGCGCTGACGGTCTGCAGTTAAGGAGAGTGATCTTTGACGACGGCGAATCACCGCTTAAGCATTCCGAAAATGTAGAAGCGGAAAATGTAAGCTTCAGATGGAAGTACCCGCTTTGGTATGCGCAAAACGTGAACGTGAAAGACAGCAGCTTTTTAGAGATGTCAAGATCGGGGATTTGGTACGGAAAGAATATCACGATCGAAAACACAATGATAGAGGCACCCAAGGAATTTCGGCGGTGCGACGGTGTGCACCTGAAAAATGTATCCATGCCGCATGCGAAGGAAACGCTTTGGACCTGCAAAAATGTGGTTCTGGAAAATGTAGTGGCATGCGGAGATTATTTCGGGAAGGACAGCGA
>CADCRB010000151.1 GCA_902803745.1 uncultured Lachnospiraceae bacterium | reverse complement strand
CGTCCATCCTATGTTCGCGGGGGCAGAGGGATGGAGATCGTATATGATGACGATCAGATGGAAGAATATATGAAAGCTGCTGTCGGCGTAACACCAGACAGACCGATCCTTATAGACAGGTTCCTGCATCATGCTATGGAATGTGAAGCGGATGCGATATCAGACGGTGAGCATGCTTATGTGCCGGCTGTAATGGAGCATATTGAGCTGGCGGGGATCCATTCGGGGGATTCCGCATGCATCATCCCTTCAAAACATATTCCTGAGGATAATCTGGCCACAATTAAGGATTACACCAAGAAAATGGCAGTGGAACTAGGAGTAAAAGGTCTTTTGAATATACAGTTCGCAATAGAAGACGGAAAAGTCTTTGTTATAGAAGCAAATCCCAGGGCAAGCCGTACAGTACCGCTGGTGTCTAAGGTCTGTGGTATAAGAATGGTTCCCATAGCTGTGGATATAGTAACCGGCGAGCTTACGGGAAAGCCTTCTCCTGTTCCGGAGCTTAAGGAGAGAGATATCCCGTACTATGGGATAAAGGAAGCAGTATTTCCCTTTAATATGTTTCCTGAGGTCGACCCTGTATTGGGACCGGAAATGAGGTCTACGGGGGAAGTGCTGGGCATAGCTGACAGCACAGGACTGGCTTTTTATAAAGCACAGGAAGCAGCGAAGAGCATATTGCCGGAAGAAGGAACGGTGCTTATTTCCCTGAATAAGACAGATAAGCCGGAGGTCGTAGATATAGCGAAGGGTTTTCATGATGCGGGCTTCAGTATAATGGCTACCAAGGGCAATCACGATAGGATCACTGACGCTGGGATTGCTGCACAGATGGTAAAGAAGCTCCACGAAGGAAGACCGAATATAGTAGATTTTATGACAAACGGAGATATCCAGCTTGTTGTCAATTCTCCCATAGGCAAAGATTCAAAGCATGATGACAGTTACCTGAGAAAATCAGCAGTAAAGAACAGGATTACCTATATTACTACGGCAGCGGCTGCAAGATCTGCTGCAGAAGGAATAGGATATGTTAAAAAGAACGGTCAGGGAGAAGTAAGGAGTCTGCAGGAATGGCATAAGCTTATACGCGAAAAATAGAGTCTGTAGCTCAGACCATGATTGTGATAGAATAGAGAAAATTTTCAGGCAATTATAGGAGGTTGTTTCAAATGAAAGCTTTTTTTAAGGAGTTTAAGGAATTTATCGCGAAAGGCGATGTAATGAGCATGGCGGTCGGTATCATCATCGGAGGTGCATTTACCGCTATCGTCACATCCGTTGTTGATGACATCATAGGTCCTGTAATAGGACTTATCTGCGGCGGTCTGGATTTCTCATCCCTTTCTGTAGGTATAGGCGATGCACAGCTTATGTTCGGAAATTTCATTCAGGCTGTGATTAATTTCCTTATCACTGCTATCGTGTTATTCCTCATCATTAAATCTTTCAATAAGATGAAGGATAAGGCAGATGCTCTGAGGAAAAAGGAGGAAGAGGAGGCAAAAGAAGAAGAGCCTGCAGAAGAGATACTGCTTCTCAGAGAGATCAGGGATTCGCTTAAAAAGTGATAATAGAAAGAGCAACGGTAAAGGATCAGCCGGAAATCGAAAGGCTTCTTGAACAGGTGTGCAGGGTGCATGCAGATATCCGGCCAGATCTGTTTATCGATGGAAAACGTAAATACAGAAAAGATGAGCTTGCAGCTATCATAACAGATGACAGCAAACCGATTTTTGCGGCATATGATGATGGGACTCTTCTGGGATATTGCTTTACTGTTTTAGAAGAGCATACAGGGTATAATGAACCTCCTCATAAGACACTTTATATTGATGATCTTTGCGTCGATGAGAAAGCAAGGGGGAAACACGTGGGTAAGGCTTTATATGACTATGTCTACAGGTGGGCTATAAAAAATGGGTTCTATAATATCACGCTTCATGTGTGGGAAGGTAATGATACTGCAAAGGATTTTTATAATGCAATGGGTATGAAAATACAGTTTTACGGAATGGAAACCGTCCTTGAACATTGATCCGCATCAATAATTACTATTATGTAATGACCTAATTTCCGTCTGACAGTCTGATATTTCTCAGGCTGTCTTTTTAATTAATTGAGCAGGTATATCGGTTCTTCAGGCTGCAGGAAGCTTTAGTTCTGGACTTTATCCATGAGGCTAACCGTGATTTCCGATTCCGTGGGATGGACGACAGGACAGGACATCAATACGAGGGAAGAATCTATGCACTTGCCAGAGTATATGATATGACAAAACCAGCCCTTTGGCTGGTTTTGAGCGCCTGCTGTGATTGAACAGCAAAGCTATGCGCCCGCCCGTGTTTATGATATAATCAAAAATGTGGTTTATCCAACCGAAAAGGTAAGGAGGTATTGTATGAAACAGACTGAAATGCTTGCCATGATCCTGGCAGGCGGCAGGGGCAGCAGGCTGAAGGCGCTGACCAGCAAGATCGCCAAGCCGGCGGTATCTTTTGGGTGAAGATACAGGATCATAGATTTCCCGCTTTCAAATTGTGCAAATTCTGGTT
>CADCRB010000150.1 GCA_902803745.1 uncultured Lachnospiraceae bacterium | reverse complement strand
CTTTTTCAAAAGCTCTGTCCGGCGCTCACCCATCATGGCAGGAAACATCTCATCCCTGATCCTTGTGTAGCCCCCGTCTTCATCCGGGGAAACATTTGCAAAAAGGCAGGGGATGATCTCCTTTTTTTCATCCCTGAATGCCGCGTAGTCAAGCTCATACCAGAGTCTGTCAACATGCGGGATCTCTTCGGTATCAATGCTCATTATATAGTCGACATATCTTGCCTCTTCGGTAAGCCTCACCTCAAGCCCGGCGCCGTGGCTTATCGTACTGCCGTACTCTGCCCTCACATTTTCCAAGGCCGCTGCGCATTCTTCATCCATCAGCTCCGGGACCGGATGTCTTTTCAGATGATCAATCCATTTATCAACTGTAAGCTCTTTTATTATCATATGACTCTTTCTTATCTCCTTCACCGGACAGATTGAATGTTGGAAAACAGCCCCTGCCGTTAAGGCAGAGGCCGTAGGATTTTAATATATCGATTCTCCGATGTCTTATTCAGATCTTGAAGAACCCAAGCTCATCATCCAGCTTCGAAGCCACATTGTTGAGATTGTCGGCTGCTGCCGCAAGCCCATTGACCGTAGCATTGAGCTCCTCCATGGATGCTCCGGTCTCCTGTGTGGAAGCTGCATTCTCCTCGGATATGGCTGACAGCGAACTCATAGCATCCACTATCTGCTCCTTGGAAGCATTACACTCCTCTGTCAGTCCGGATATAGTATTCACACCGTCTACAGTGGAGCTGACATTTGCGATAAGGTCATTGATCGTACCCGTGGTCTCCTGAAGCACCTGATCAACATTATTCTTGATATTGGAGATCTCCTCCGTCTTCTTGGAAGCATCCTGTGCATGATCGAGCAGCAGGCTCATCTCATCCCTGATCTCCTGGGCAGTCTGAGCCGACTCGGTGGCGAGCTTGCCGATCTCCTCAGCGACGACAGCGAATCCTCTTCCTGCCTCACCCGCTCTTGCGGCCTCTATAGATGCATTGAGCGCCAGCAGGTTGGTCTGCGATGCTATGGAAGTAATACCGTCTACCTTCTCATTCACGCTCTGTACGGCGCGGTTAGTAGCAGTCATTGTCTCTGATATGCCCGATACAGCCTCACCCATGGTATCCATATTGGATGCCAGATCCTGAAGGGCTTCAGCACTTCTCATGGATGCGTCATTCATCTCAGCAGCGGCAGTAGCGAGCTGCTCGGCATTGTCTGCGACAGTCTGGATCGCATCTGAAAGAAGGTTGATATTCTCTGTAGCGCGCTGTACCGTATCTGCCTGATCGGTAGCTCCCTTGGCCATCTCCTGTACCGCGGTCGATACGCTGTCGGAGGTGTCGCTTATCTGCTCGGAGGTACCCGCCAGCTCCTTGGCCTGCTTGCCGGACATAGCGGAAGCGTCCTTTACATCTCCGACTATCTCCTTCAGCTTGTTGGACAGACCGAATACGTTGGATCCTATATCATCGATCTCCCTGATAGCAGATGATGCCTGCTCATTAGTTGAGAGATCACCGTCAGAAAGAGCCACCACGCTCTCTATCACTGTGGAAATGGAACCCACTACTCTTCGTGATACGATAAATATGATCACTGCAAATATTGCTATGGCTACAATAAAGACTGCAATCATCGTGAGTATGACACCGTTTATCGATGCGCGTACATCGGTTTCCGGCTGTCCTGCCCATGCTGCGCCGACTACTTGTCCGGTGTTGTCATGCAGTGGCATATAGTATACGTAATAAGGCTTGCCCCCTATCATGACTCCGTCTGCATTCACATCCTGTCCTGCCTTAACTTTCTCCCAGATCTTAGGATCCATCTGGGTGCCTTCGTTTCTTTCACCCTTTTCATTGAGTGCTGATGTGATGAAACGTGTGTCGCCTATGAAGATCGTCATCTCCACGTCCTTATCCTTCAGCATATCCACATAGTCATGCTCATACGGCGGCTCATTGCCTGCATCAAAATCATACTGATAATACATGCGAAGGCCGTCGCAGGCCATGTAGAGTGAATCATATACCGTTCTCTCCAGATGCTCCGTCACGGATCTGGACATGATAAGGCATATGATTATCCCTGATACGATCAGGGGTACAAAGCCTATCAAAAGCAGCACATTCGTCAAAGTCAGTTTTTTCTTCATTTTTTGCCCTCCAGTTGTTTTCTATCTATCTTATGATTTTATATCCTGTATTGCCTTCTTTTCTTCTTCGGAAACCCTCGCAAGAATCCGGCTTCGCCAAGTCCTGAGGAATCCACCGGGTTTCGCCCGATACCCCTTAGGATAAAGCTATTCAAAACATAAGCTGATGTATCTAAACTGGCATGTAAGAACTTAAGACCTTATTATTATAGTCAGATGTCTGATCAATAATAATTTTAATACGATTATTTTACGTTATATTAGCTTATAATGTCAATTTTACGGAGAATTTTCCAGAGGATTTCAGATTATCATCAAAGATCAGTCATCCAGATAATCCCATACATTAAGAACTTCATCTGTCCGCTCCTCCTTATCCGATATCCCGGGAACACACT
>CADCRB010000149.1 GCA_902803745.1 uncultured Lachnospiraceae bacterium | reverse complement strand
TGCTTATCAGTGAGTATCATGCTGCACTTTGCATAGTTCTCGCCTATCGAGTCTATGACTGCGCCGGAAAGCTCGGTCGCGTACAGGTCTTTTGAAAATTCTTCTCTTGCTTCTTCTAATGTACCCATGTCAGTCCTTTCTATAAATATGGGATAGTGGGAAGTACCTTACACTATTTTTCCTTCAGGAATTGTATTTTCTTTGCTGTCAGTTCTGCGGTCTTTTTCCACAGGCTCTTCAGCTGGTTTTTGTGGGCGCAGAGCTTTTCCGTGCAGCCTTCGCATCTTATGTATTTATTGGTCTTTTCCGAGAAGCGCTCGGGATGCCTGTAAAATGTGATCTCCCAGCGGAGCATGAGGATCAGCGACATCGCGAAGAGGCTCCAGGCATAGAACCCTCTCACAAAGAAAAGCGGGGTGAACATCATGGCATAGTCCCAGTTGTATATGCGGCAGGTGGTGCAGCATTTATTCTTCAAAAACCAGCTCTGGAACGGGCAGAAAAATAAAATGCAGATCAGATCGCATACGGAGTAGCCAAGGCTAATGAGCACCATTATCCCGTCGTCAAAGATCCCGGCCATATAGAGCGCTCCGAAGACGGCGTTGAAGGAGATCCAGATCAGCGCCACAAGCATGGTCGCATTATTATCCTGTATGTCTATATCCACTTCGCCGGACTTTATATAATTGCGCGCGAACTGCTTCTGACACCCCGGGCTTTCCAGCTTTGAAGGGAAAAATCTGAGGAACATCTCGATCATAAATACTCCCCAGACAAGCCAGGTGATAAAGGGATAGTTTATCCAGGGCTCCTTTATGGCCTCTCTTCCTATGAGCCACGCTGCAAAGTAAAGTATGAAGGTGGTCAGGAAAAGCGCCGAGCGGTATACAAGCCTTACATAATGGAGAATGCTCACGGGTGTAAGCTTTACTTTTTTCTTTTTATTATTGTTATCCATCTGTCTCTCATTTCTCTTTTGACAGCTTCTGATATCAGGCTTGTCAGCCTTTCTGAAAATGCTGATAATCCTTAAGGGTCTTCCAGTTGCCTCCCCAGGTATAGCCTTTTGCCTTGAAGAGCTCATATGCATCATCACCGGGGCCTATCTTATGGGGGAAGTCAGCCGAGCGGTCCGCATAGGGCTCTGAGCCCGGAGGCGAGATACGCTCCACTCCATTCGGATAGGTCACGTAAGGATTGTAAAATGGATTGATGTCTATGGCTACTCCTAAAGCATGCTTTGAAAGATTAGTGCTTCCGGCAACAGTGCGGTAATTAAAGCAGGAAGTATTATTGTCCGCGCAGGACAGGTCATCATCTCCGCCGTAATCATCTATGAGCTTCATCTTTTCTATCTGATAGCCTCTCTTGTAGAGCTCACGGAAGATCTCGACCATATCATCAGCGACTTTTTTATTGCATACAAGCTCGCCGACCTGGGAATTGCCGTTGAAATCATGATAGGAAAGTCTCAGATATCTGAGGTCATCCCTCGATATGGTACAGTCCGCCGGAAAGGAAACTCCCTCCATTCTTGCAAAGACATCATCGGGTATCGCGCTGCTGGTGAAAGTGCCCTCGGAAGAGTCCTCTGCTGCGGAGTTCTCTGATGAGGAATCCTCTGTTGCCGCATCATCTGAAGTCTTCGAAGCATCTGAGCCGCTGCCACCCTCCACTGTACAGACTTCGATCTCTTTTCCGGTATCCGTATAAACCGCAAACACTGTCGTCTTCGTCCTCCTGTATGCCATCCTCCAGCCGATGTCTTCTTCCGGCACGCGCTCAAGCTCATTCCTTATGCCAAAGATCACACCGTCCAGATATTCCACGCATTCCGTGTTGCTCTTCATATTTCCTTCATCATCCGACACGGTCGCGTATGCTCCGGGTGTAATATTTTCTATTTTTTGCTGCTTACCGTTTTCATCATAATAAACAAGGTCCCCGTCTGCTGTCACTTCTGCTGTTAACGGTGTCCCGTCTACCGTCTCATCGATACTGCCACCGCTCACCTTAAACTGCGGCTTTCTTTCCGGATCATCTCCGCGTGTCGCCTCCTTATAGGTAAGACTGCCTTCTTTTCCGGCAAAGGCGCTGACAAGATAGGAATCACTTAAGAAGTGCCCGGTTCCTTCAAAATAATTTACTGCAAAGAAGACACCGTCGCCGTCTATCACTGCGCCGTCTATCTCGCCGGGACCCTCTGCCGAAGACTCCTCTTTTGGTGTCGGGATATCACCAAGGAAGGTCTTGCTCCCGTCAGCATATTCAAATCCGAAAAGCCTGTAGCTGTTTGTATTGTAATCATAGGTGGAATAAAAAAGTCTGTCCTTATCGCAGACTACAAACATCTGGATCCTGTCATCCTCCACAGTATATTCACTGCCGTCCGCGCAATGCACATGGAGGATATAGCCTTCATGGTCTCCGTCAAAGATGCCTGTGACTACTGCGCTTCCGTCCTTCGCAGCAGCCATATATAACTCCAGAGGAATATTGGAGGAAGCAAAATCCTTCGTCATATCATAGACTCCGAGCTCCGAAGAAGGCATCTGATCTTCGTAGACAAACTCGTCCATATACATATGGTCGCCCGTGATGCCGATACCGCCGAAGCTGTGATCACCCATGATCTCCTCTGTCTCAAGCGTATCGGTATGGAATGAAAGAAGCTTCGTCGTGCCATGCTCTCCGCTGAAATATTCACCGAAAAGGCCGGTCATCTTCATACCGTCTTCATCAGGCACATGGAAATAAACGCGGTCTTTGTATCTGACAAAATGCCCGCCGTTATTAACCGGCGCATCCCCGTCATAAACCGGCTCCGCCTCAGCTTCCGGTATCATCGCTGCCTGCTCCTCCGATGAAGCCTCAGTTTCATCCGTCACTTCTGCATCCCCGGCTTCTGTCTGGACGGCCACCTCTTCCGATGCCTTGTCCTGATCTTCGCCCTTATTGCCGCAGGCTGACAGAATAAATACTGCTGCTGTGATAAGAATAACTGCATTAAAATTTCTCTTCATTTTATTACCTCATTTTTTCCGGACAACTTCCTATCAGATTATAATTTGCGCCTGTTCTATAATCAAGTGAAGCTGTCACCCTTGACCTTTTATCTTCCGCAAAGTATATTAGTCTACATGCTTTTTAATTCTGTAGAATTCGCGATATTCCTGCCGGTTGTCGCGATCATATATTTTATTCTGGAAGCAAAAGTGAAAAACCACACCGTTTCTAATGTCTGGCTTATCCTTGCTTCTTATTTTTATTATATGTGCGCGGATGTAAGATATGGGCTGCTGCTTCTTGCAGTCACGCTGGTCTCCTTCGGTTCCGGATACCTGATGAGCTCTGTGATAAAGGAATCCGGACAGCGCCGGTGCTGCCTTATCATCACCGTTGTGCTGCTTATCGGCACCCTCTTTTTCTTCAAGTACGCCGGCCTGCTCTCTTCTCTTATCGCAAAGGACAGGGCGCTTCAGATAATTCTGCCGGTCGGCATATCGTTCTATATTTTCCAGTCGCTTACCTATGTTTTTGAAATATATCAGGGAAAGGTGCAGCCTGTTTCTTCATTTGTCACCTATGCAGCCTTTGCTTCCTTTTTCCCTGTGCTGCTGTCGGGTCCGATTGAGAAATCATCGCATCTTCTGCCCCAGTTTGAGGAGAGACATCATTTTGATTATGAGAGGATAAGACATGGGCTTATCCGCATGGCTTACGGATATTTCCTTAAGCTTGTGCTGGCATCGAGGCTCGCCATTGCCGTGGATCTCATATATGACAATTATCTGGATGTGACGGGTTATCAGCTTCTGCTTGCGACCTGCCTCTATTCCGTGCAGATCTTCTGTGATTTTGCTTCTTATTCGACTATCGCCATCGGAGTCGCTGAGATACTGGGATTTAAGCTTACAGAAAACTTCACCCAGCCTTTCTTCACTGATTCATGCGCATCCTTCTGGAGGCACTGGCATATCACGCTCAACAACTGGTTTCGCGACTATGTCTATATCCCGCTCGGCGGAAACCGTAAGGGAACATTTCGGAAATATCTGAATATATTTATCGTCTTCACTCTCTCCGGAATGTGGCACGGCGCGGATATCACCTACATACTCTGGGGAATGCTGTCGGGGCTTTTCCAGATAATGGAGGCTTTGATCGCGCCCCTGCGGGCTCATTTCCCAAGATGGCTCAAGGTGTTTTTCACTTTTATGCTTTTTACTTTTTCCATGTTCCTTTTCCGTTCGGACGATATATCACAGGCGGGAATAATAATAGGAAAGGTATTCACGCAGTTTGAGTTCTCTTCGATATTTACGACCTCGCTCTTTGAGCTGGGGCTTGGCACCTTCCATATGCTTTATCTCTTTGCCGGGATCGTGGTGCTGATAATATATGACATAATAAATGAGAAGACGAAGGATGCGGCAGCTTTTATCGCATCAAAGAGTGCGCCTGTGAGATGGGCTGTGTATTATCTGTTTGTGATAATGATACTCGGCTCAGCTTCAATAGGAGCGCAAGAATTTATTTACTTTAAATTCTAATGAATATGAAAAAAAAGCTTGCGAAGAATTTAATACTTATCTCCATCCCTCTGATAGCGCTGTGCGTGGCCGCTTATATTCTGCCCATGAAATATATGTCGGTGGAATATGTGATGTGGGACGAGGAGTTTGAAAACTCTGCCGCTCCGTATATGGATGCCACCACTTTGATAATCGGTGACTCGAGGGCGAAGTCATCCGTGCTGCCGGCGCAGCTGCATGAGGATACCTACAATATCGCGATAGGCGGAGCTACTCCGATAGAGATGTACTATGCTGTCGAGAATTATATCGAGCACAACGGCGCGCCGGAAAACGCTGTGGTAGTATTTGCGCCATATCATTTCTGCGATATCGACAACTGGGACCAGACGCTGTACTTTAACTTCCTGAGCGCGGATGAGATAGCAAAGATCTATGTGAAGGCGCTTAAAAGCAATGATCCGATCGTTGCATCAAAAGGCCGTATCCCCGATATGATCTCTTACAGACTTCGGCTTCCGTCCAAGTATCTCGCGCAGATGTATGAGTCAAAATTCATAGGACGGGAACAGGAAAACCGCGAAAAGTTTGATTCGATCAGGGCAGATCTGGGGTACTGCGAATTCGGAAGCGCGGACGGCGACGACGGCTATACGATGGAGGTCAATCATGAAACCTTTGATTATTCGCCCCTTGTGGTCTATTATTATGAGAAGCTGATCGAAATGCTGGACGCAAACAATGTTAATGTGATCATCGCGCAGCCTCCTATTAATCAGGCTTCGGGGGATCTGATGAAGGAAGGTTTCGTGACCGGCTTTTCTGATTATATGAAGGATGTAGCTTCCAGATATCCGGATATGCATGTGATCTCGGAGATACCTATCTATCCCAACAGCCTTTTCGGTGATTCGATCCATGTGAACAGAAAGGGCGCCGGAGTATATACGGACGAGCTCAGGGACTATATGGAAAGCATTGATTTTTGGGCATCAAAGAATAAATAAGGAAAGAAAATGAACAGTATAGGTACAAAATTTTATAACGCATTCATAGTGAAGGACCGCTGGCTCCTCTATGTGAAGGGACTGGGGATCACGATCGAGATCGCAGTGATCGCAGGCATCATCGGGATCATCATAGGCTGCATTGTCGCGCTGATGAAGCTTTCCGAGCCAAAAAAGGGACATAAGCATACCCTGGTCTGGTACATAGCCACAATATATGTGGATGTGATAAGAGGAACTCCCGCGGTACTGCAGCTTCTTATCATGTGGTTCATAGTTTTTTCTTCTTCAAATAATGGCGTGCTCGTAGCGTCGCTTTCCTTCGGGATCAATTCCGGCGCTTATGTTTCCGAGATAATCAGGGCCGGCATCCTCGCCGTCGACAAGGGACAGATGGAGGCAGGTCTTTCGCTGGGTCTTTCAAGGGGCCAGACGATGAAGGAGATAGTGCTGCCACAGGCCTTCAAAAACGTGCTGCCGCCTATCGGAAACGAATTTATTACACTGATAAAGGAAACTGCAATAGTCGGTTATGTAAGTCTGTCGGATCTTACAAGGGCAGCAAGCCAGATATCCAGCCGGACTTACGAGGCTTTCATGCCGCTCATCGGTGCCGCGATCATTTATTTCATTATAATAAAAATACTTACTCTCCTTCTGGAGGCTTTGGAAAGGAGGTTGAGACGCAGTGATCTCCGTTAAGAACCTTTGCAAAAAATTTAATGATCTCGAGGTCCTTAAAGGTGTTTCGACCGAGATAGACAAGGGTGAGAAGGTTGCGATCATAGGACCGTCAGGCTCAGGAAAAAGTACTTTCCTGCGGTGCCTGAATCTCCTGGAGGAGCCGACCTCAGGCGAGATCTGGTTTGAGGGTCAGCTGATCACCGATCCCAAAGTCGATATCACCAAGATCAGGGAGCATATGGGCATGGTCTTCCAGAGCTTTAATCTTTTTGCGAATAAGACCGTCATGGATAATATAACTCTTGCACCTGTGAAGCTCGGGCTGATGGATCAGGAGCAGGCAAAGGAAACTGCATTGAAGCTTTTGAAGAGGGTAAACCTCGCGGAAAAAGCGGATGTGTACCCGGCTGCACTTTCCGGAGGACAGAAGCAGCGTATCGCGATAATCCGCTCGCTTGCGATGGCCCCCAAGGTAATGCTTTTTGACGAACCCACCTCCGCTCTGGATCCCGAGATGGTGGGTGAGGTGCTGGATGTGATCAAGGACCTCGCAGAAGACGGGATGACCATGGTGATAGTCACTCATGAAATGGGCTTTGCAAGAGAAGTCGCCACGAGGGTGATGTTTATGGACGAGGGAATAATCATGGAAGAGAATACTCCGGACAAACTCTTCGGTGATCCTCAGTCCAGAAGACTCCAGGACTTCCTGTCGAAGGTTCTTTAGGAATGAAAATTTCATCAGAAATTTTCATTCCGTACTTGGCAGGATCCGAAGGATCCTGTCCGAAGGATTAAAAATCAAGTTCCT
>CADCRB010000148.1 GCA_902803745.1 uncultured Lachnospiraceae bacterium | reverse complement strand
GATGACAACAACGCTCATATGCTTTATGCAGGTCTTATGGAGCAGATCCAGCCTTATCTTGATGACGGCTCACTTGTTTGTAAGTCAGGCCAGATCGCATTTGATGACAACAACACATTAAGATGGGATCAGCAGACAGCAATGAAGAGATGCGAAGACCTTCTTACAAGGTACTATGCAGACGAGGATCTTGATATCTGTGCTTGCGCATATGACGGACTTTCCTATGGCTGCATGTCAGCTCTTGAGGGTGCAGGTTACACAGATGCTAACTGGCCTATGATCACTGGTCAGGATGCAGAGCTTATGGCTACAAAGCACATCATCTCCGGCAAGCAGACAATGTCAATCTACAAGGACACAAGACTTCTTGCTTCAAAGTGCGTTACCATGGTTCAGGCAGTGCTTGAAGGCGCAGAGCCTGAGATCAACGATACTGAGCAGTATGACAACGGCAAGATCGTTGTTCCTTCATACCTTTGCGAGCCCGTTCCGGTTGATAAGGATAACTACAAAGAAGTTATCATCGGTGGCGGATACTACACAGAGGAGCAGCTGGCTGAATAATCTATAGTCAGTATTATGTCAGAAGAGCAGGGCGGCGGCAGATAGTTGCCGCCCTGTTAGATTTATAAGATTAAGGAGATGGTAGGATGTCGGATTACATCTTGGAAATGGATCACATTACAAAGCAATTCTCCGGTGTCAAAGCCCTTGATGATGTTAATATCAAAGTAAAAAAGGGTGAGATCCATGCTCTTTGCGGTGAGAATGGAGCAGGCAAGTCTACGCTTATGAACGTCCTTTCGGGCGTGTATCCCTACGGCACATATGAGGGTGATATCGTATATAAGGGCGAGCACTGCAAATTCCACAACCTGAGGGATTCAGAGGCAAAGGGCATCGTTATCATTCACCAGGAGCTTGCGCTTTCTCCCCTGCTCAGTGTGGCTGAGAATGTGTTTATCGGTAATGAGCGGACGAGCATGAAGGGGGTTATAGACTGGACTGAAACAAGACGCCGCGCACACGAGATGCTGGCGCGTGTCGGACTTGAGAATGAGGATGTTAATGTTCCCGTCAATTCTCTTGGCGTTGGAAAACAGCAGCTCATAGAGATAGCCAAGGCTATGGCTAAAAAGGTTGAGCTTTTGATCCTTGATGAGCCTACGGCGGCCCTGAATGATGAGGAGAGCCGTAAGCTTCTCGATATTATGCTCCAGCTTAAGGAGCAGGGGATCACCTGCATAATCATTTCACATAAGCTTAATGAGATCGAATATGTATCTGATTCCGTTACGATAATAAGAGACGGAAAAACGATAGAGACTCTTGTAAAGGGCGTGGATGATTATTCCGAAGACCGCGTTATCAAAGCAATGGTAGGCCGTGAGATGACCAACCGTTATCCCGTGAGAGAGGGTGTTGAGATCGGTGACGTGATCTTTGAAGTTAAGAATTGGAATGTATATCATCCCGATGATGAACATCGGCAGATGCTGAAGGATATAAATATCAAGGTCCGTGCAGGCGAAGTTGTCGGACTGGCAGGCCTTATGGGAGCCGGACGTACAGAGCTTGCGATGAGTATCTTCGGGCACAGCTATGGCCAGAAGATTTCCGGGACCATTTTGATAAACGGAAAAGAAGTTCATTTGAAAACGGTTAAGGAAGCCGTTAAGAACAAGCTCGCATACATCTCCGAGGACAGAAAGACCTACGGTCTTAATCTGATCGGTGATGTGAAAGAAAATATGACCATCGCAGCGAGACCGTTTTTCTTCTCAAAGAACGGCGTGATAAACGCAAACGACGAGATAGTTGCGGCACAGGAATACACTGACAGGGTAAAAGTCAAGACGAATTCCATCAATCAGGTTGTCGGATCTCTTTCCGGAGGAAACCAGCAGAAGGTTGTACTTGCAAAATGGATGCTGACACAGCCGGATATCCTGATCATGGATGAGCCTACCAGAGGTATCGATGTAGGTGCTAAATATGAGATTTACTGTGTAATAAACGAGCTTGCAAAAGCCGGTAAAGCAATAATCGTTATTTCCTCTGAAATGCCCGAGATTATTGGAACCTGTGACAGATTATACGTCATAAACGACGGAGAGATTGCAGGCGAAGTTTCAAGGGATGAGTTCTCACAGGAAAAGATCATGCAGCTTATTATGGCTCATCAAAGGAAGGGAGACGGTAATGAATAATAAAACTGTTAAAATGGACATGAAACAGTATGGAATGTTTTTTGCCCTGATTGTGATCTATCTGGTATTTGCTATTTTGACTAAGGGAGCCAATCTGACTCCCATGAACATCAACAACCTGATCATGCAGAACGGATATGTTGTCATCCTTGCTATAGGTATGCTGCTCTGCGTTCTGACAGGAAACATCGACCTCGGCGTCGGATCAGTGGTTGCTGTTACCGGCTCTTTCGCCGGTATCATAATGATGGACTACAAGATGAATATGTGGGTTGCTATCGCAGTAGCTCTCCTTGTAGGTCTTCTTGTAGGTATATTTGCAGGATTCTTCATAGCTTATCTTGGCATCCCGCCATTCGTTACAACGCTGGCAACAATGCTTATGGGACGCGGACTTACATATACTCTGCTCCAGGCTCAGACAAAGGGTCCCTTTGATCAGTCATACAACTTTATCGGAGCAGGATTCCTGCCGGTAATCAAGATCCCCTTTGCTGACGGTACTCTTGATCTTATCAGTATCTTTGTTGCAATAGCCGCTTCCGTGATCCTGATCTTCTCGGAGGTAAAGAGCAACGCCACAAAGAAGAAATACAACTTTGCGACCAACCCTACATGGCAGATAGTACTGAAGCTGGCAGTTATGCTTTTCATCATCTGGTTCTTCTTCTATAAGCTTGCCCGCTACAACGGACTTCCGTTTGTACTGCTTATCATGGTGATACTGATCGTGATATATGGTTTCATCACAAGCAAGACAGTTGCAGGACGTCAGATATATGCTTTGGGAGGTAACAGAAAGGCAGCAAATCTTTCAGGTATCGATACCAACAAGGTTTTCTTCTGGGTATATGTCAATATGGGAGTTCTTTCCGCAATAGCAGGTATAGTGCTTTCAGCAAGAAACGGATCGGCTACACCTAAGGCCGGTGACGGTTTCGAGATGGATGCTATCGCATCCTGCTATATCGGAGGAGCAGCAGTAGCCGGTGGTGCAGGTACTATAGTCGGAGCAGTAGTCGGAGCTTTCATTATGGGTATCCTGAATAACGGAATGTCACTTTTCGGATGGTCCACCGATATACAGAAGATCGTAAAGGGTGCTGTCCTTCTGGGTGCAGTTACACTGGATGTGCTTTCAAAACGTAAGAAAGGTTGATTATGAGTAAACTATATTTTATTCCCGGATCACAGGATCTCTATGGCGAGGAATGCTTAATGCAGGTCGCTGCAGACTGCAGGGAGATGGTTGATTTCCTTAAAGGAAAGCTTGAAGGCATAGTGGATATTGAGCTTATGCCTACAGTAGAAAACTCCAGGATCTGCATTGAGAATATGCGTAAGGTTCAGGCGGATGATGACTGCGTAGGAGTCATCACATGGATGCATACCTTCTCGCCTTCAAAGATGTGGATAAAGGGACTGCAGGAGCTTAGAAAGCCTCTGCTTCACCTTCATACGCAGGCAAATGAAAAGCTGCCCTATGATGAGATCGACATGGATTTTATGAATCTGAACCAGGCGGCACACGGTGATCGTGAATATGGTTATATCCTTGCAAGACTTAATATACCTCACGAGGTAGTAGCCGGATTCTACAAGCACGACAATGTGGTCAAAAAGATATGTCAGTTTGCAAGAGTGGCGAAGGCTATAGGACTCTCAAGGAACTGTCTGGTCGCTACCTTCGGTAACAACATGAGGGATGTGGCAGTTACGGACGGCAACAGGCTTGAGGCCGAGATAAAGTACGGCTGGGAGATAAAGTACTGGGGCATAGGTGAGATAGCTGAGCTTGCAAAGTCAGCGACCGATGCGGAAGTGGATGCGAAGATGGCCGAATATGAGAGCAAATATACCATGGCCACTGACAATGTTGAGGCAGTCCGTGAGCAGGCGCGTTATGAGGTGGCTTTGGATAAGTTCATTGCTGAAAACGGGGTGGCTGCTTTCACGGATACTTTCCAGGATCTTCATGGCATGAAGCAGCTTCCGGGCATCGCAGCACAGAATCTTATGGCAAAAGGTATAGGGTTCGGACCCGAAGGCGACTACAAGATCTCAGCATTTTCTGCCGTATGCATGAAGATGGCGGAAGGACTCGAGGGAGCTACCGGATTTATAGAGGATTATACATATGATCTCACTGAGGGTGAAGAGCTGGAGCTTGCATCGCATATGCTTGAAGTGCCCGCTTCCTTTGCAGCAAATAAACCCGAGATCCAGGTGCATCCTCTCGGTATCGGCGGCAAAGCAGATCCTGCACGTCTGGTATTTGACGGCGTCACAGGTGACGGCATACAGGTGACGCTCATAGATATGGGAGATCATTTCAGGATCATCTGTGCCGACATAGAGCTTGTAAAGCAGCCTAAACCCATGCCCAAGCTTCCGGTTGCGCGTATCATGTACAGACATAAGCCGAACTTTGAGATCGGTACCGCAGGCTGGTGCTATGCAGGAGGCGCTCATCATGCAGTCGTTTCCACGGCTCTTACAAGGAGTGATATAGCTATGTTTGCCCGGCTTACCGGTACGGAGCTTATCTGTATAGGCGACGATACCACGGAGGCGGATCTTCAGAAGTTCTTTATGCCTAAGTAAAGCATCAGAAATATACGGACAGGCATTGACGCAGGGGCGGAAACGTCCCTGCGTTTTTTCATGGTTTCATCTTCCCTGCCCGGTTAAAATGTCTCAGATTTAGTCAGAAATATTTTGCAACGGGGGATTTATTCATGATAAAATTTATTGTTGTGTTTAAGTCGGAAGGAATAATTGGACAAGAGACAGCTGATCATGGATTTGGAATCGGTCTATAATGAATACCATAGCAAGGTATTATCATATGTAAGAGGCAAGGTAAATAACAGCGAGGACGCGGAGGATATCACAGCTGACGTTTTTCTTAAGATTCAAAAAAAGCTTGAGGATTATGATGAGGAGAAGGCTGCAGTATCCACGTGGGTTTATACTATTGCCAGAAATTCCGTCATCGATTTTTACCGGTGCAACCGGACGACAGATGAGCTTCCGGATGAGCTTTCTGACGAGCTGGCATCCGAAGATGAGACTGACAGCAGTCTTCTGAGGAGAGAAACACTGCAGGAGCTGGGTGATGCTCTTAAAAAGCTATCTGCTGAAGAAAGGTCGATAATAATCCTGCATTATTATGACGGCCTGTCTCTTACCGAGATCCAAAAGAAGATGGGACTATCTTACGGACAGGTGAAGCTTAGGCACAATTCCGCGCTTAAGGAAATGAGAAAGTTCTTTTCAAAAAAGGCTGCAGACGGAAAGTTCTCTATATTGTAGACGAAGCAGGACAGGACAGGTTAAGACGCTGTACCTGGGTTATAGGGGGAATAAGATAAAATGATAAAGCTTGGAAGATATTTAAAGAAATTGAAAAACAGCTACAGGGATAATAAAGGGGCATTTGTATTTTATGTCATATTGAGAGTCCTGGTGCTGATTTCGCTCGTAAGAAACATTATTACCCATAACTATGAGAGCGCAGCGATCTGTGTATTATCCTTACTGCTGTTTCTCGTCCCGGCTTTTCTTCAGGATGTAATGGATGTTTCGATCCCTCCGCTTTTCAGAGGGATAATATTTGCTTTCATTTTTGCCGCAGAGATACTGGGCGAGGTCAATCATTACTATGCAAGGATCCCGGGATGGGATACGATGCTTCATACGATCAATGGGTTCCTTTTTGCTGCGGTAGGTTTTTCTCTCGTCTATCTGCTCAACAGAGGGAGTAAAAACATTAATCTTACCCCCTTCTATCTGACGGTGGTAGCATTCTGTTTTTCCATGACTATAGGTGTATTATGGGAGTTTTTTGAGTGCGGGATGGATCTGCTTTTCAATGTTGATATGCAGAAGGATTTTATTGTTCAGCAGTTTGGTACGATAACCCTTGACCCGGCTCAAAACGGCGCTGTCATTCTTGTAAAAGATATTACCAAAACCATAATCGAGACAGGAAGCGGAGAGACATATGTAGTCGAAGGCGGCTATCTTGATATCGGCATACTTGATACGATGAAGGAT
>CADCRB010000147.1 GCA_902803745.1 uncultured Lachnospiraceae bacterium | reverse complement strand
TCTGAACATCAAGAACCATCACGGTGAGATAGTATCGGTGCTGATGAGCACGACAAAGAGAGAGAGGCTTTTTATCTATTATCTCATTGAGACCGGAGCGAGAAAGGAGCCGAAGGTCTTTGATGCCTATGCATCACAGACTGAATACAAGCCCGATCTCGATAAGCTCAAGGGACAGATGCTGGCATCAAAGCTTAAGGTGATGTCAAGGATCATGGGCGGATATGTGTATATGCACAAGCTCACGGAGGCACTGGAGATAAACAGGGACTATAAGGAGCTGATAAAGGACTGCGCAAGGATAACAAGGGCGGAAAAGGAAGGAAATGATCCGAATAAGATAGAGGATCCCTTTATAAAGCGCGGTATGCTCCTGAAGAAGACATATCAAAGCTGCAGTGTATTCAAGAAGAGAGTGGAGGAATGCCAGGGCGCAAAGGGCAGTAAGAAGGCAGCGCTTGAGGCAAAGGCAGCTGATGCAGAGAGAGCTTATAAAGCGGATCTTGATGCCCTAATAGCAGCTGACAATGCCGTAGGTGAAGCGGTCGAAAAATACGGAGAGATCGGAGAACACGGAGAAAAGAGCGATAACAATAACACCGTAGAATTTAAGGATAATATGGACTCCTATTCGGCAGGATTGTCCAAGGGAGGTCAGTTCCTTGCGAAGGGCGTGAATCTCGGAGCGGCCACGATGGATGTGCTGAATAAACGCGGCGGAGGATTTTCCTGGAGACTGGAAGGGACAAGTCTTGCAAAGGTTGAAAAATATGCCCACGGCTATACGGCATCGACTATATCCGGCCTTGGACATGCCATGGCTATGATGTACGGCATCTACAATCTGTATCAGAACGGCGGCAAGATGCATGCTGGCGATATAGGCAGGGAAGTGACCAACATACTGAAGTCGGGCGCAGACAGTTATATATCCTACAGATCCGGAGTGGAGCTTGTCGGAAAGTATTCGAAGCTTATAAAAGACTTTGATGCGGATAAGGCCGCAAATGTGGATGTATCGGGATCGCTTAAGACAGCAAGCTTTATCACCACAGGCGTGGGCCTTATGATAAATGCGTACAATCTGACCAGTGGAGCGCTTGATTCAATGAACTCCAACAAGGCTTCAGAATATCTGGATAATAAGATAAAGAATTCTAAGAGTCTCAGGAATGCCCCGGAGGGTGAGACAGAGGAGCAGAAGAAGGAGAGGATCAAAAAACTCAGGGAGGTCCGGTATGAGAAGGACATGCTGAAGCTGTCAGAGATGATGACCGAACATAAGGTAAAGTATGCCGGTCTTGATTTCATTACCGGAAATGCCGGAATGCTCGCACTTACCATACCCGGACTGGGGGGCACGATACTGACCGCCGTCGGCTTTATAGGAGGCATTACTGTGAGCATCCTTAAAGCTGTGGATCTGGGAAATATCCGTGAGGCAATGTTTGACAGATATTTCCACTTTGAGGAATTCATGCAGAAGGTCAAGGACAGGATGGACAAAAAAGGCCGGCAGATATATGACGAGAAAACGCTCAGAGAACGTATGAGGAGGAAGCTCGCGGCGGCAGCGGGATATTCGGATATGGTATCGGCATCGAATCAGATCGCAAAGAGATACGCTGATCAGGTATGCGAAAGACTCTTCGGCGGAAATGAGGTCATGCCTGAGGATGAGAAGAATGGATACATCCAGCTCATCAAGTCCTTCGGGCTGAAATACAGCGAGAAAAAGAAGATCCCGGATGCGAAGCTTCTGGCAAGGAAAATGACGGGAAGATAAAAAGGAAATGAAGACCGGCATATGCAATGCAGACCGGACGAGAACTGATGACTTTGAGGAGGGTCATAATGGATAAGGAACAGATGATGAAAGAAAGACACGAGGTGCTTGAAGCATTGGAGGGATCCCTGCAGGAGGAGCTTATTGCAGCAAAGCTCAATACTCCGGAAGAGGGGCACGGCACGGAGGTGCTTACGGTCATATTCCCCGAGCTGGGGATCGACGGAGACGGTGCAGTGGGAGAGCTTTTTTTCCTTCCCATAGTCTCTGACGAGATGGCTGTCCAGCATTTTGCCACGGTTCTTACTATAGCTGACGAGATAGGTGAGGATCAGTATCCGGCGCTTTATGAAGCGATATCCTATATTAATTTCCGTCTGCCCTGCGGAGCCTACGCTCTGGATGATGAGAGCGGCTCACTGGTATTTAAGCTTACTGTTCCGATGCCGGCAGAGCTGTCCAAAGAAGATCTTTTGAATGAGATGAATATCTGCTCCGGCAATGCGGTGGCAGCGGCTGACCAGTATATGGATCTGCTTCTTAGGATGCTTGACGGGGATTCTTCAATGGATGATGTGAGGGCTGCCTTTGAAGGCTGAGACAGATAGCTGAAAGGATCATCAATTCGAAACTTACCGGATCCCGGCTGATGTAAGACCTCTGTGGTCTTAATTATCAGCCGGGATCTTTGTTTTGACACAGTGCTGTATCATCATTTATTATAAAATTCTGAGGTAAATAACTTCATTTGTATTCCAGACAACAGGATAGCGGGGAATATATGCTGTATGAAAAAGTTTCAAACATATCGGCAGTGAAAGGAGACAGTTATAATGAGTGAGATAAAAGCTTTTCCTATTAGAGAAGACGAGGCATTGAAGGCTTCGCCTTTTTTTTCGCAGGAGGTGTTTGACGCGCTGAAAAAAGGACTTCCTTTGACAGCATTTGTTGCCGTGAAGGACAGTGAAGCAATAGGCGCGGTAGCAGGCGCCATTGACGGATATATATTTGAAATATGGTCTATATACGTTGATCCGCAATACAGAAGGCAGGGAGCAGGCACAGTTCTGATCAACGCTTTAGAAGAGCTTCTTGAAAGCGTGACAGAGGACAAAACTGTAGTGGCAGGAATGCCTATCAGGGTAAGATATACTTCCCTGACTGAGGATAACAGAGCTCTCCGGCCCTTTTTTCTGAAGCTTGGTTTCGTTGAGGATCCGATCCCTCATCCTATGTATTATGTGGGATATCTGGATGATATAAAGTCCCGCGATAAGATTTCATCAAGATCCCTGACAAGGGTCAGCGGTATCGTCCCTTTTTCGCAGACGGAAGATAAACTTTTGAAGCTTGCGTCGAATGTAAGCGCACAGCAGGGCTATCCCATGCCTGAGGGAGGACTTCTTTCAGGATCCGTAAACCGGGAACTTAGCTTTTGCATAGTCAGGGAAGGAAAGATAGGAGCTTATGTGACAGTGGAGGAGATCGATGAAGATCTCGTTGAGGTTTCCGCTTTGTGGTCGGGACTTGAAAATCCTATGGAGCTTCTTTCAATGCTCATAATCCTGATCGATGCGCTCAGGAAAAAGTATTCGCCTGAAACAAAGGTGGCAATGCTTGCCACCAATGACCGGGCGGATAAGCTTGTGGACTATCTTTTCCGCTATGTGGAGCCGCGGTCGTTCAGGATGGTGAAGATAACGAATTTATAGATTTTTGCGGTTGCTATTTATGGTTTTCGGGATGAAATATGCTTTTCTCGGTCAGAGCCAACGCTCAGCCAAGCTAACTCCCACAACGCACTCGTATTGAGCTAATATGCTCGATAAATCTCGCATATCTT
>CADCRB010000146.1 GCA_902803745.1 uncultured Lachnospiraceae bacterium | reverse complement strand
TTTCCTTACCATGAGTGTTGCCGGTGGAATGGTGACCCTTATCACATTCATCATGGTGGTCGCCGACGGTCTGAAAATGATACAGGAATACATACCGCTTCGGGTGTACGATTTCTATTATGACGGCCTTGTGGAAAAGGCAAAAGCGGACCTTATGGTGGGAAGCGCGCCCTGGCAGCTTATCCCGGCGATCGCTGTCTATATCGTCGGGGTTCTGATACTGACGGGGGTATTGTTCGAAAGAAAGGAGCTTGACTTATGAGAAGGCTTTTAAAAGGCGATATCCGGAGGATACTCCGAAAGAATATCTTTGCCATATTTTTCGTGCTGATGATCCTGCTTGATGCGGGTGTATGCTGTTTCACTTATGCCAGAAGGCTGCACACAGGTTTTGCCTTTGTCAATGATCAGGTCATGGTGATCCCTGTGATCTTCTTCGTGTTCAGCCTGGTGGTATTTATGGGAGTGTATGCTGATGAATTCAAGAGCATGACGATGATAGGCGTCATAGGACGCGGCTTTTCACGTGAGAAGATGGTACTTGTCAAATTCATCGACTCCGTGCTGCTTCTTCTCCTTCAGACCGGAGGCTTTGCGCTGGTGCTTTTCATCGGGATAAAGATCTCACCGCTTAACCTTTCGGCTGATGAGATGCGTTACTTATTCGTGAAGATAGCGCTCGAGACCTTCCTTGTGCTGGGCTATATGACGATGGCGGCGTTTATGTTCTATCTTACGAATAATACGGCGGTGGCAGTGTTTTCCCTAATCGGACTGAGCTTCCTTGTGGGCTTCGGCCTTAAGATCGCAAATATCTCGCCGGTACTCAGGGTACTGCATCTGGACCGCTATTATCTGTCCGGTCTCGGCGGAAGCGCTTTTGCCGATATCATCATAGGAAGCGGTGCAGCGGCGGCAGGAATACTGCTTGCTGCGGGAGTGATATATATAGGCGGGGCCCTGCTTATCACAACCTTATATTTCAGTAAAAAGGAGCTGGATTTCTAAGATGGGAAAAAGCACCGAAGGAGGGAGTAAGGGACCGGGCAGCCGGCTTGGTCAGATATTTGACAGACTAAAGGAAAGAAGGAAGGCGGTAAGTCCGGAATACAGTAAATACAGACGAAGACTGTTGCTCCGGAAGTTTCTGCTGTATTTCGTTCTTGTTATTTCTTTCTTTTTTATTCTAATTAAGAATGTCTCAATATACAGTGAAAACTATAAGAACCGTCTCAAGCCGCAGATATGCCGCGCAGTCATACAGGTGGCCCGGATCATACCTCAGCTGGAGGAGAGCGAAACGGCCTTAAGAGATGTCTGTGACCAGATGAATAACAGCTGGGACAGAATGGCAGCTGACGGCCTGCTTGATGAAGCAGATTATGATATCCCGGACACCAGGTCAAAGCTGGAGCAGTTTATAGGGGAGACTCTTTCCTGGATGGACAGGGTGACGAAGCTTAAAGTCGGTCGTGACGGCTGCGTAGTCGTGGTGGACAAGGATACAATGAGTGTGATTGCCCATCCTGATCAGACTGCGCTGGGGATACGCCTGATACCGGATGAACCTTTGACAAGGGACAACGTGCTCGACATCAGAACAATAAATAATGATACGGATCCGGAGATCCTGGAGGCCAAATTCAATCTGTTTGAGCTGTATATTCCAAAGGATGAGGAGCTATGGGATATTCTTGATATTGATGATTATCTGTACCGATCGCTTTACGGCTGCATCATAGAATATGAAGATTACTATATCATCTGCGGGATCTCTTTTTATGAAAGGCTGTCGTTCCTTTTCACTGCTGTTTTTATCACGGTCATACTTTTTGTTCTTATCTGGCTCATCATCAGATGGATAAGCCTTGTAATGGACAGCCGCAGCGAGACGGCAAGGTCCATGAGAAACAAGCTTATAGCTTATTCGCTGATCGTATGTCTGATCTCCTTCGGAGTTTCCGTATATTTTCAGACCTTAACGAATGTAGCCTATGACCTCAAGACAATGACGCATCATGCCGAGGTAGCTGTGGAAACGCTTGAGACCTACAATAAGCAAAGCGAGAAGCTTGGAAACTGGCTTGACTCCTTCTACGAGATCCAGTGTCGTCTTGCTGCGCTTATGATACAGAAAAGACAGACACCTCTTGACCGCGATGCCATGCAGATGTACGCGGACTATCTTAACGTGAAATACATCTTTCTTTTTGACGAAAATGGCAGCGTGAAGGTCACGAATTCAAATTACGACCATATTAAGGTCGGAAACAGACCGGAGGATCCCTTATATAAATTCGGAGTGCTTCTGGAGGGCGCTGACTGTGTGGTGCTTCCGCCGGTTAATCTTGAGGACTATAATGAATATCTGCAGTATATCGGAGTCAGCATCCGCAATGAGGAGGATCTTTGTGACGGCTTCGTGATGATCGGAGTGGATCCTTCATTGAGGGATGAGCTTCTGAATGCCCTGAAGCTTGAAAAGGTCCTGCAAAACCTTGTGATTGGACTTCCGGACTATGCTGTCGCAGTCGACAAGGAGACACTACAGATCTCCGGGACCACGGGGCTTGGTTATGTCGGTGAGAATATAGAGGAACTTGGCATATCACAGGAGCACCTTGAGCAGAATTTCAGCGGTTTTATCCAGGTCAACGATATATCATATTATGTCGGAG
>CADCRB010000145.1 GCA_902803745.1 uncultured Lachnospiraceae bacterium | reverse complement strand
TATTGTGGTGGCGCCGATCATCTGAAGCTCACCTCTTGCAAGGGAGGGCTTTAGTATATTGGAAGCATCCATTGCGCCTTCCGCGCCGCCGGCGCCTATGAGCGTATGAAGCTCATCCACAAAAAGAATGATATTTCCGGCATGGATCACTTCTGCTATTACGCGCTTTATTCTCTCTTCAAACTCTCCCCTGTATTTCGAGCCTGCGACCATGGCGGAGAGATCTATGGATACGACCCGTCTGTCTTTCATAAGTGAGGGAACTGCTCCTTCAGCGATCCTGTTTGCAAGTCCCTCCACGATAGCTGTCTTTCCGACACCCGGCTCGCCCAAAAGGCAGGTATTATTCTTTGTACGTCTGGTGAGTATCTGAATCGTACGCTGTATCTCGGTATCCCGTCCTATGATAGGATCCAGCTTTCCTTCCTTTGCAAGGGCCGTCATATCCCTGCTGTAACGATCCAGCATCGGTGTCTCACCGTCATCCTCATCCTCAAGCGGAGCGATGCTGCGTCTTGCGGCATCCGGATTATCCAGCCCCATGGCGGATATCGTATCATCAAAGAGCTTATGGATATTGATTCCCATAGTATTCATAAGCCTGACTGCTGTATTGTCGCCTTCACGCAATATTGCGATCAGGATATGCTCGGTCCCGATAGCCCGGGCAGAAAAATTTCTCGCAGTGTCTCCTGCGAGTGAAAGTATCCTTGCCGCTCTGGGTGTAAAACCGTCACGCTCTGCTACTGATGTATTCATATCAGAATCCATCGGAGCAACAAGCTGCTCGGTAAGGAGTCTGATGTTATCCAGAGTTACTTTATTCATATTAAGGACTTTCGAGGCAAGGCCTGTGCCTTCCTTCAGAAGTCCCATGAGGATATGTTCTGATCCTATGTAATTTTGCCTCAGCTCATCCGAGATCTGCCTGGCAAGATCTAAGGCCGCGCCGGCCTGCCTGGTGTATTCTTCAAACATTGTTATCTGCGATCGCGTTTTATTCGACGCAATATTATATTAATATTATAAACAAACATTATGCTAATATTATAATGATATTTCCTTTATCCTTTTTACAGCTTCGGCAGTATTCTCATGCGTTCCGAAGGCCGTCAGCCTGAAATATCCTTCTCCGGACGGACCGAAACCGGATCCGGGAGTACCGACCAGAGCAGCATCATTAAGAAGCCTGTCAAAGAAATCCCAGCTCTTCATCCCATCCGGAGTCTTAAGCCAGATATAAGGAGCATTCACTCCTCCATATACTGTATAACCCGCATCGGCAAGAGCATCCTTAATTGTTTTAGCATTCTCCATATAATATGAAACAAGAGCTCTGATCTCTGCTTTTCCTTCAGGCGAATATACGGCAGCTCCGGCTTTCTGCTGAATATAGGGAGCTCCGTTGAATTTGGTGCCATGTCTTCTAGCCCAGAGTCCGTGAAGAGCAGTTCCCTCCGAATCCTTCAGATCCTTAGGTACCACGGTAAATCCAAGTCTGACTCCGGTAAATCCGGCATTCTTTGAGAACGAACGGATCTCTATCGCGCAGGTCCTCGCGCCGTCACATTCATATATGGAATGGGGAACTCCTTCTTCTGAAATATAAGCTTCATAAGCTGCATCATATATTATTACCGAATGATTATTATTCGCATAATCAACCCATTCCTGGAGCTTATCTTTTCCCATAGCTGTTCCGGTAGGATTGTTCGGAGAACATATATAGATAAGATCCGGCGTCTCTCCGGGAAATTCCGGTGAAAAGCCATTGTCTGCAGTGCAGGGCATATAAATGACATTTTCAAAGCGGCCGGTGCTTTCATTATATAAACCCGTACGTCCTGCCATCACATTCGAATCAACATAAACAGGATAAACAGGATCACAGACAGCGATCCGGCAGCTAACGTCAAATATTTCCTGAATATTACCTGAATCGCTCTTTGCGCCATCTGATACGAAGATCTCATCAGCAGAGATATCACAGCCTCTTGCTTTGTAATCATTCTCCATAATGGCAGTACGTAAAAATTCATAGCCGAGATCCGGCGCATAGCCTTTAAATGTCTCCTTATCTCCCATCTCATCGACAGCGCCATGAAGTGCCTTAATAACAGACGGAGACAGGGGCTGGGTTACATCACCTATACCAAGAGATATCACAACCTTATCCGGATTAGCCTCTTTATAAGCAGCTACCTTTTTAGCAATAGTAGAAAAAAGATATGAACCGGGAAGGTTAAGATAGTTTTTATTAACTTTCAGCATTATATATACTCCTGTTTATTCAATCAAAATCAAAACGTAACACTATATTATACACTATATAGCTCACCTTCGAAAGAGGTTTCGGCCGGACCGGTCATATATACGCTGTCATCAGCTTCATCCCAGTAAATATCCAGATCTCCGCCCAAAAGTGACACTTTCACCCTTCTTTCGGTAAGATCATTGAGAACAGCTGCTACTACAGATGCGCACGCTCCTGTCCCGCAGGCAAGTGTTTCACCGGCTCCTCTTTCCCATACACGCATGGCAATATGTGACCTGTCAAGTATGTTATTAAATTCTGTATTGACCCTGTCAGGAAAGATAACGTGGTGCTCGAACATCGGCCCTAAAGTAGATAAATCCACGTTTTCCACCGAGTTATCCACAAAAATAACGCAGTGCGGGTTCCCCATTGACACACAGGTGATATTGTAACCGCAATTTTCCATATCAATCGGTATGGATATGACCGGCTGTGAAACATCACGGCCGTTCATAACCACGGGTATTTTTGATGCCTCCAGCACAGGTTTTCCCATGTTTACGGTCGCACCTGTGGCTATGCCGTCCTTTACCTGCAGATCCAGCTTTTTTATGCCTGATCCCGTGAGTATGTCCAGCGTCGTTTTATCGGTAAGGCCGTGGTCATAGACGTATTTTCCCACACATCTGATGCCGTTTCCGCACATTGCGCCTCTGGAGCCGTCAGAGTTGTACATTTCCATTTCAAAGTCAGCCCCGTCCGCAGGATTAATGAATATAAGCCCGTCTGAGCCTATTCCTTTATGCCTGTCCGAGAGTCTTACGGCAAGATCAGGCTTATCCTCATCTAAAACGCGCTCTGTGCCTGTGTAGATGTAGATGTAATCATTTCCGCATCCATGCATCTTAGTAAACTTCATATTAGGCCCTCCTACAAGTACCGGCGCTACTTAAGCATGGCGCCTGCGATACATTTATTCTTCTTCCTGCGTCCTGTTTATCGTGTCAGAGTAAGTATTGACCGGCAGATCGAAATTCTCTGCCTGGCCCTTCAGTATGGAAATAAGATCAGATACATTATCCTTTGTCACATACATACCGAAGCCTTCAGACAGCATTTTAGCGTCCGTCTTACCGTTGTAGATCACGTCGATCATCTTATCTCCCACTGCAGGGCAGTAATGGGATGTCTCATAATAATTAGAATAATCAAGGGTAACATCATTAAAGCCGGAGAAATTCCAGTATGGAGTGATATCTGCCAGCTCCTCCAGAAAAACCAGATAACCGTTGTCTATTCCTTTGGCATAGGTCAAAGCATGCATAGGATTGGTAAAGACACGAAGGTTAATATTATATTCATTACATAAATCCACTATTTTTTTAATATCATCCAGCGACTGCTCTCTGGGATAGTAGTAATCAGACCACCAGGCTTTTGCCCCGTCATAATTGAATGCAGGAGGGATATCAAGATTCTCCGTTCCGGTCTCCAGAAGTCTAAGCTGATAATCCGGATCATAATCCTTCTCGGCGTGTTCTTTCATAACCTCTATGGACTGGGAGAGCGTGATAAGGTCAAAATATCTGAGATAGAATCCAGTCTTATCAGTAAGAGTACCATCCCATGGGAAGGGAAGACGATAGAGCTGATTCTGATGAAAATCCGGATCGACAAAATAAGAGATGTCATCGAGACCTATGGTAATATTTTTAGGGATAATGCCGCGCTCGATCATATCCTTAATATTATCATAATGTTCTGCAGGCGTTCCCTCGGAATACATCATGTCATAATAGACGCCGTCATTCATCTTTTCCACATCGATAAAGCCTACCCTTGATGATCCGAAAAGGAAGGAGTCGTATTTGTCGGGATGATAAAGGACATTGTGCATCTTAAGGTAATTCTTGTTAGGCTCTACGCCGTTATTTCTGGGCGCAGATACATGAAATACGTTAAACGGGTCGATAAACATCGAAAAGGGGATGAATATCACTCCCAGTATCAGAGCAAACGTTATGCACTTTAGGATGAATTTCTTTAACATAGTGCTCCTAAATATAGTTATTATGCGATAAAGCCCCCGCATCTCTTCGCGCCTGCGCTCGCGAGCCCTTTTTGTTGTGTTTTAAAGAAATTGCTCCGCTGCTTCGCAGCTTCCGCACTTTCCGAATGTAATTCGCAAATCGCTGTGCTCATTTCATTCGCGCAGCTTTTTTGCTCATCACATTCAGGTTTTCTAATGCATCGCCGAAAACACACGCAAGCGTGTTTTTCGGCGCGCATTGAAAACACTTTAAAACTGAAAGTATATGAATTCCTGGTGCTGGCCGCCGTTCAGGGACAGCACTATCACAAATACAGTCAGTCCTGTGTATATGAGCCACCTCGGAACTAAGGGCAGC
>CADCRB010000144.1 GCA_902803745.1 uncultured Lachnospiraceae bacterium | reverse complement strand
GGTATGATGCGCGTTCCCGCGATCTTATCTCCCGACCTCACAGGATAATTACCATGTGCAGTGGCTATCATCATCTCACCGAGACTGCTTACGGCATCAAGTCTTTCACTGTCAACCTTCAAAAGCCCCGATACCGCTGCGCTTATGGTGATCTTGCCTTCAGAAGGTTCAGAAGCCTTCATAGTCAGGCTTTCACCCATGCAGATATCCTTCAGAATATAAGCGGCTTCATCCTCATGCAGCATACCCTCATTCTTTTCCCATATATAGAGATTTTCTTTGCCGACAGACAGGAGCACGGGTATATCCTCTTCCGTCACAATATGCCCCTTCTTAAATACCGGTCCCTTTTTAGAGCCGGGAATGATCTGAGTTATATCATGACAGAGCACCTGTCCTGCTGCGTCCACAGTCTTTATAAGTTTCATTTCTGATATCCTTTCAGGAAATAATCTTTAATACACAGATATATCCCCCTTATGTCTTCAAGTCCGAACACCGGACTTGCTGCGCTTTCGGGGGATATACAGTCGGATGCTATGCATATGAGAGATGACTTATTACAGACGCTTCTTTCGGAGATCTCCCGCCTCACCACTTCAACCTTAGGATAAGACGAGTCCTTCAGTCCCTCAATGATTATCACATCAGGAGGTGACTTCATTCTGAGGATAAGCCTTATCAGATCTTCCGGAGCTGCGCTTTCCCTGAAATAACCACCATAGGCGCTGTCAGAAAAAACCACGGAAGAAATGGCGCCTGCTTCGCGAAATCTTGCGGTATCTGATCCCGGAGCGTCATATATGCTGTCATGTCCGTCATGCTTTATGACTCCGACTGTGGATCCGTCTTTAATAAATTCATTAATGAGCTTTTCTATGAGTCCGGTCTTTCCACTGTCGCTGTATCCGCTCACACAGAATACGAGCGGACCGGTCAGCTCCAAAAGATCTTCTCTTGTATTGATATTACGGACTGCTTTTTTATCAAAGCAGGAGTAAGAAAGGGATACATATTTCGTGCGGCACCTTTTGAATATCTCCCGCAGACGGTAATTTCCCTCTCTTATCAGCTCCTCGATAACAGGGAGCAGGGATTTTGAATATACAGCGCAAAGCGGCTCGATATGATCCTCGTCAGCTATCACATAGCAGTCGTGATCCGATGAGATATAGCCTGCCAGATAAGAGACCAGCTCTTTTGTGATATTAGGCATATCCGCAGCGCAGATAAAGACATATTCCGTATCGGCAGCAGACAGTACTCTCCTGATACCCTCTATGGGCCCGATCTTTTTGTTCTCATCATACACGGTGCGGTATCCCGTATCTTCATATAGACCGGGCTTTGCGGCAGATATTATGATCTCGCCTGATCCCTCAAGCCTTGATGAAAGCCTGTCGATGATGCGCTCATTCCCTATGCGGATAAGAGCCTTGTTGCATCCCATACGGGAACTCTCCCCGCCGGCCAGTATTCCAATGGATATATTATCTGTTATATACTTCAAATTCCGGGCCTCATCATTCTTATCCTTACCTTATCTCCAGGATTTATCCTTACTCCTGAAGGGATATCTATGTAACAGTTGCAGGATACGGTATTTCCGAATACCGAAGACATATGCTCCGATGCAGGAAGATACACCTTCCCGTCTGATGCATATGCCCGCACGTGTCTTCTCATGCGGTTTAGCTTATCATAATCATCTGAAAGCACAGCTTCCGTTTCCCTGGGGATAAAGCGGTCACTTCCCATAAGCTCTGATACGAGGGGCCAGAAATACAGATCAAAATTTGCCATAGCGGCATATGGATTGCCGGAAAGACTCAGGATCACTTTACCGTCAAGCACGCTGCAGAGGGTGGGAGTGCCGGGCTGTATATTTATACCTCCGAAGAGTCTCTTAGCTCCAAGCCGGTCCAGTATCCCCGGGATCAGATCCTTCTTTCCCACGGATACACCTCCCGTCGTAAGGATCACATCCGCCTTATAAAGCGCCTGTCTGATATGGGATATTATCTCATCCTCATCATCAGCGCAGGTATCCTCACTTACTACCTCCAGCCTTTCCTGTCTTATAGCTGTGCAAAGAATATACCGGATGCTGTTGTATATTTTGCCGTCTTCCGGCTTCTCTCCGGCTTCCAGCAGCTCGCTCCCCGTGCATATTACAGCGGCCCGCACGGGACGGCGTACCTTTATTTCCCTAAGTCCCAGAGACGCTATCAGTCCCGCCTCTGATCTTCCTATCCTGCATCCCTTTTCAAGCACGGTTTCACCGCTTTTTATCTCTTCGCCGATATGGCAGTAGTTTCTGTATGGAGGCTGGGATACGAATATCTTTACTTCATCCTCTCCATAATCCGTATCCTCCTGCTTTACCACGGAATCATAGCCCTCAGGCACCATAGCCCCTGTCATTACCCTTACGGCGCTGCCGGGTACATAGGGGAAATCACAGCTGTCCCCGGCAAGCAGCTCTCCTGCAACCCGCAGTGTTACCGGCCTTTCGGCTGAGGCACTGCTAATATCCTTCGAGGATACGGCATAGCCGTCCATTGCGGATCTGGGAAATGAAGGCACTGCCTGCTCCGAGACCAGATCCGATGCAAGCACGTATCCGAAAGCATGCTCAAGCGGCACCGCCATTACTTCATCAATGGGCGCTGCCGCTTTCTTTATGAGGTTTACCGCCTCTTCTATTTCCATTATGTTACAGCTTTTCTATCTGTACAGCGCACACCTTGTACTCCGGGATCCTCGCATAATCATCGAGTGCTGCATTGGTGATCTTATTTACCGGAGAATCAGGGAAATGGAAAGGCATCCATGTCTCGCCCTCTGATACCTTTCTCCCGACCCGGGCAGTAGCAGTGATCGAATCTCTTCTGCTGCGGACCCTGATCTTTTCACCGTTTGTAATGCCGGCCTTTTCAGCATCCTTATAATTGACTTCTATAAAGCCTTCTCCTGCGATCTCCATAAGTCCCGGAGCTCTTGAAGTCATTGCCGCGGCGTTGTACTGATAAAGGATTCGTCCTGTCATCAGGATGAAAGGATACTCCTCATCTGGCAGCTCCTGCGACTCCTTAAATACTGCTGGATACAGCAGAGCCCTGCCTCTTGCCGGTCCATTCGCATGCATTATGGGAGTGCCCGGATGATCCTTACCCTTGCAGGGCCACTGCAGGCTCTCACCCGCGTCAAGCCTTGCATGGCTGATACCCGCGAAGCTGGGTGTCACTGAAGCAACCTCATCCATTATCTCCGCGCTGGTGAGATGAGGCTGCGGATATCCCATAGCATTCATCAGGTCTATGAGAATGTCTGTATCAAGTCTCATATCACCCGGAAGCGTGACAGCCTTTCTTATCCTCTGCACTCTCCTCTCGGTATTTGTAAAAGTTCCTTCTTTTTCTGCGTAGCTT
>CADCRB010000143.1 GCA_902803745.1 uncultured Lachnospiraceae bacterium | reverse complement strand
TATATTGCACGAATGGTCAAAACGATGGAAACCTTTGAATATTTTGAAAAAAATCTGAATATTAAATACCCTCTGGAGAATATAGCTGAGCCATCTTCTGTCATTTTTCTTGACATCGAGACCACAGGACTTTCACCGGTAAACTCTGAAGTATACATGATCGGAACCGGCTGTATCAAAGAAAACAGACTCTATATACGGCAGTTTTTTGCAGATGATACATCTGAAGAAAAAGATATTCTTTCCGCTTTTGCCGAATATCTCAAGGCTTTTGATACTATAATCACATTTAACGGAAACAGATTTGATATACCTTTTCTGGAAAAACGTTCCTTTGTATATGGCATAGATCTTGCATTTTCAGAAAAGAACGGCGTAGATATCTATAAAAGAATAAAGCCGTACAAGAAGCTTCTGGGACTGCCTGACATGAAGCAAAAGACCCTTGAGAGATTCCTGTCTGTAAGAAGAAATGATAAGAAAACAGGTCGTGAGCTTATAGCTCTCTACGGTAATTACATTGCTTCAAAGAATAAATACTGTCTGGATCTACTGCTTGAGCATAATCATGATGATGTCAGAGGACTTGCAGAGCTTCTCCCTCTCCTCTCTTATCCTGATGTACTGAACGGCCCAATAAAGGCGGAACGTGCCGTTAAGAATAATTACAGGGATTACCAGGGAAAGCTTCGGACAGAGCTTATTATTGAATTCACTTACAGCGCGCCGGTTCCTGCCCCTGTTTCAGCTGGTTTTTCAGATTGTTATCTTATGCTTGGAGGCAGCAGGGGAAAGATCAGGGTTTCCGTTTTCACCGGGGTACTAAGATATTTTTATCCGGACCATAGGGATTATTACTATCTTCCGCTGGAAGACCGCGCAATGCACAAATCTACCTCACAATATGCAGACAGAAGATCCAGACAGCAGGCACGCCCCGAAAACTGCTTTGTCCGTGTAAGATCTCAGTTTCTGCCTCAATGGGACAAGATCGTTACCCCCATTTTTAAATATGCCTATAACGACAAAACCATGTACTTTGAGCTTACCGAAAAAGTAAAAAATGACCCGGAGATCTTTAAAAGATACGCGGGTCATTTAATGAACATGATCGTTAATGAACTGTAGTATTATCAGGCTTCTTTTCTGTAATAGAATGAATTTTCCCTCTTAAGTCCAATATCCTTATAATTCATTATCTGCTCAGTTGAGCCAATGAAGAGCAGGCCGCCCTTTTTAAGGCTGTCAGAGAATTTCTTAAATACCTCGTTCTTTGCCTCCTCGGTGAAATAGATAAGCACATTTCTGCAGACAATGAAGTCATAATTCTTCTGATATGGATCCTTAAGAAGATTGTGCTCATGGAATTCCACCCTGCTCTTTATCTCATCGGATATCTGGAATGAAGGACCTACCTGGGTAAAATATTTCTTCTTGAAATCAGCAGGAACCCCGGCTATGCTCTTGGCATTATATAGTCCGACCTTAGCCTTGCCCATTACGGTCTTATCAAGATCAGTGGCATAAATCTTTATCTGATTAAGAGGGATATGCCTTGAAAGAGCCATGACAAGAGAATAGGGCTCATCTCCTGTAGAGCAGGCAGCACTCCATATCTTCAGTCTGTTACCGAATCTGTGAATAAGATCCGGAATGAACTGCTTATCCATAAGCTCCCATTGATCAGGATTTCTGTAAAACTCGGATACATTTATGGTGATATAATTGATGAATTCATCAAATACCTCTGTATCGGTCTTTAAAGCATTGACATAGTTGGGATAGCCTTTGATTCCTCTTTTGGAAATCAGTGAATCGATCCTTCTTTTCATCTGCGCTTCCTTGTATGCGTTCAGATCGATCTTTGTAAGCTTCATTATCTCAGCTTTGAAATCCTCATATGTGTCCTTCATATCCCCTCCATAGTTTTATTATTGTATAAACCGGAGCCTATGAAAGCTCCGGCTTACTGTTGATATCATTCCTCTGCAGGTGTTTCCTCCGGTGTACCCTCAGGAGTATCCGCTGTTGTTTCTTCTGTCTCAGCAGCTTCACCTGTATCTTCCTTTGCCGTCTCATCTCCGGTATCGGGAAGAAGTGCTTTCACTGAAAGGCTGATCTTTTTATTTTCTTCATCAAAATCAACTATCTTCGCCGTGACCTCTTCACCCTTCTTCAGTACATCAGAAGGCTTATTGATATGCTCCTTCGATATCTGTGATACATGCAGCAGAGCATCAATGCCGGGCTCTAACTCAACAAAAGCTCCGAAATCGGTCATACGTGCAACCTTTCCGGTAACAGTACTGCCGATTGAATACTTCTCAGCAGCTCCCTTCCAGGGATTCTCATCATCAAACTTTCTGGAAAGAGCAATCTTGCTGCCATTGATCTCCTTGATGATGACCTTGACTTCCTCACCAACCTTGAATACATTCCTCGGAGAATCAATATGTCCCCAGGACATCTCAGATATATGAAGAAGACCGTCAACTCCGCCGAGATCCACAAAACATCCGAAATCCGTGATGTTCTTTACTACACCTTCTACGACATCTCCGATGCTGATGCGCTCAAAGAGCTCTCTTCTCTTCATTCTCAGCCTTGACAAGAACCTTTCTGTCACCAATGATCCTGCGTCTCCTGGGATTGAATTCGGTAATGACGAACTCGATCTCCTGATCGAGATATTTGGTAAGATCCTTCTCAAATGAATCTGATACGAGGCTTGCAGGGATAAATACCCTTGAATCCTCAACTACAACTGAAAGTCCGCCCTCAAGGACCTTTATAACCTTGCCTTTAAGGACCTCTTTGTTTTCAAAAGCCTCTTCAAGTCTCTTGTTGCCGCGATCCTGTGCCAGCCTCTTGTATGTGAGAAGCACCTGTCCGTCACCGTCATTGAGCTTTAAGACCTTTGTCTCCATCTTATCGCCGACCTTGACTTCTGCTGTAAGATCTACTGAAGAATCATTTGAATATTCGTTCTTAGTAACGATACCCTCGGACTTATATCCGATATTCAGTATGATCTCGTCTGGTTTCACATCTATGATCGTCCCTTCAACGATCTCCCCTGTGTGAATAGTTCTAAAAGTTTCATCCAACATCTGTCCAAAATCTTCTGACATAATTTTGAACCTCCTCAATAATATTCTTTGGGGTGGATGCCCCGGCGGT
>CADCRB010000142.1 GCA_902803745.1 uncultured Lachnospiraceae bacterium | reverse complement strand
CTCGTATTGAGCTAATATGCTCGATAAATCTCGCATATCTTAACGCTCAATTACGGTGCTTTTGGGGAGTGGATCTTGTCTGAGCTAAAAGCGGCTCCACAATTCCCTCGCAAAGCATATTTCACCCTCGAGCCAAAACGATATGCAATAATCTGTCATCCACAAACGGAGGGTTGATGATTGACTAATTTTATCGGTTCGGAAACAATGCTTCATATTTCCTTCAGTCTGGCGGCATTTGTCTTCAGTATCATACTCTATATCCTTGTATGCGCTCTGGGGACCGGCCAGATACATAAAAGCCTGAAATTCCGGACCCTCACTATCATAATAGTGCTGGGCAATCTTATAAGCATGCTTGACAATATCTTCAGGGATTCAGGGGACTTCCCTACCCCTCCGCAGCTCAAGCTTGCTCTCCTGCTCCTGGTATATCTCGCAAATATACTGCTGACATATTATATGGCTCTTTATATGGAGGGTTTCTTTGAGGAGTTAAGGTTTAAAAAGATCATTTTCAGGATAAATCTGTTTATCGTATTTTCCAGTATAGTCCTTACCATCGCTGCATATCTGAGGCAGATCATACTTTACGACGGAGAGGCAGTGGTTGATAAGGTCCCGATGGCATTAAGGATCATGCTCGGATATGTATATGAGCTGTATTTTCTGATCTACGTCGTAACCTTATTTATTATATTCGGAAATAAGATCAGCAGGCGTGCCCGCTATACTTCAGTATCCGCCTTTGCCGTGGTCATCGGTGCAGTTCTCTTTGAAATGCTAAATACCTTCGGCATAACGAACGGGATACTGTTTAATTATTTCGGAGCTGTCCTCGGTCTTTATATTTTTTACATAGGCGTGGAGACACCGGACTATCAGAATCTCCTAAGGTCTATGACCGATCTTGATGAGGCCAGGAAAGCTGCCGATGCTGCTAACCAGTCAAAATCCGACTTTCTCGCCAACATGTCTCATGAGATCCGTACACCTATAAATACCGTTCTCGGAATGAATGAAATGATCTTAAGAGAAGCCGAGGATGATACCATACTCACTTATTCCGAAAATATACAGAATGCAGGCACGACACTCCTTGGTCTCATAAATGACATACTTGATTTTTCAAAGATCGACGCCGGAAAGATAGAGATCATACCCGTAAAATATGATCTGTCGGAAATGATACGGGGACTTGTGAATATGATCTCGATCCGCGCCGACGAAAAAGGCCTGGTCCTCAATCTTGATTTTGACAAAGATACGCCAAAATATCTGTACGGTGATGAGATCCGCGTGAAGCAGGTTATCACTAACATACTGACAAACGCTGTAAAATATACCGAAAAAGGCAGTGTTTCCTTCAGTATTCATTACGAAGATGCTGATCCTGACTCCGTTATTCTCCATTTCGCGGTAAAGGATACCGGGATAGGAATAAAGCCTGAGGATCTTCCCAGGCTCTTTTCTGAGTTTGAGCGTATAGAAGAGAAGCGAAACCGCAATGTAGAGGGAACCGGACTCGGGATGACTATCACGCAAAGTCTGCTGAAGCTGATGGGCTCCTCTCTGCAGGTTGAGAGCGAATACGGCAAAGGCTCGACCTTCTCCTTCGATCTGAAGCAGCAGGTCATAAGCCGTGAAAAACTCGGTGACTACGAAATATCATATCCCGAAAATAATCACGGACGGAAAAAATACATGGCAAAGTTCACTGCCCCAGAAGCCCGTGTACTGATCGTGGATGATAACAAAATGAACGTTATGGTCTTCACAAGCCTTATAAAGCAGACCCTTGTAAAAGTCGACTCGGCATATGCCGGAGACGAAGGACTGCGTCTTGCGGGAGCAAACAGATACGACATCATTTTCCTTGATCATATGATGCCGGAAAAAGACGGAATCGAAACGCTGCACGAACTTAGGGCAATGCCGGAAGGACCCAATGCAAATACTCCAGTCATCTGCCTCACGGCCAATGCCCTTTCCGGAGCAAATGAATACTACCGGTCGGAGGGCTTTGAAGATTATCTCTCCAAGCCCATAGACCCAAGGGAACTCGAAAATATGCTCTCCGCCTATCTGCCGAAAGATAAGCTGCTGGATCCGTCAGGAGCGGCAGCTGCCGAAGATGACAGCCCTGTACCGGTACCTGAGGATATCCGGAATCTAAAGGATCATGGTATCGATGTGGATGACGGGATCAAAAAAAGTGAGGGACTTAAGCAGTACATTACTCTTCTTCAAGTTTTCCTTGGATCAATGGATGAAATGACAGAGGAGCTGGAGAGATTTTATTCCGACAGGGACTACGAACAGTATACGATACGGATACATTCACTTAAGAGCTCAGCAAGGATAATCGGGGCAAACAAGCTTGGAGATGCTGCACAGATGCTTGAAGATGCCGGGAAAAATGAAAATGAGTCTTATCTGCAGGAACATCATGAGGAGTTCATGACTGAGTACAGAAGGCTTAAAGAACCGCTGTCAGCCATATCATACGTAGATGAGCCCGATGCCGGCAAGCCGACAGCGGATGCAGAACTTATGCGATCCGTGTATCGCGATATAAAAGAAGCCACTGAAGAAATGGACTTAAGCCGTCTCGGTGATATCATCGAAAGGATGAACGGATATCATATCCCCGAAACTGAGTCTGACCGCTGGAAAAGGATAAGGACCGCGTATGAACGTTTTGACTACTCGGATATCCTCGAGCTGGTGTAGCCTCTCTTTCCCCTGTGCAATCTTCAGATCAGCCCTGCGATAAAGACAAATATTATCATTATCGGCAGTATGAATTTCAGATAAAACATTATCTTAGGGGAAAGCTTCATTCCTTTTCCGGAATTTACCTCGTCTATATAGGAGTCAAAGCCCCAGCCCTTCTTCAGGACACAGAAAAGCAGGATGACAAGAGCTCCTAAAGGAAGCAGCAGATTACTCACTACGAAGTCCTCCGAGTCAAGCACATCCCTTGCGCCTATGATATGCAGACTGCTCCAGACATTATACCCCAGCACACAGGGCAGGCTGAATATAAGGAGAAATATCATGTTGAATATCACAGACTTGTTCCTGCTGATCCCGAGATTGTCTGTAAGAAATGCGACAATGTTTTCAAATACCGCAGTCACGGTGGAAAAGCTGGCAAACACCATGAATATAAAGAATAAGGTTCCCCATATCATTCCTCCAGCCATGTTCATGAATACCGACGG
>CADCRB010000141.1 GCA_902803745.1 uncultured Lachnospiraceae bacterium | reverse complement strand
TGCTGCATTTATCGCCTCTGTAATATCCTCTGACTTATCGTCATCCTTCTTCTGGCCCCTTATGAATTCGGCAACCTGCTCCACTTCCTCATCGGAAACAAAGGCTCCCTGCACTCTGGAGGGTTTGGGCGCACCGACAGGATAGAAAAGCATATCTCCTTTTCCAAGAAGCTTCTCTGCTCCCACCATATCAAGTATGGTCCTGGAGTCTGTACCGCTTGTTACGGTGAAAGCTACCCGGCTCAGCATGTTTGCCTTGATAAGTCCGGTTATGACGTCAACGGAAGGCCTCTGTGTAGCAATGATCAGATGCATTCCGGCAGCCCTGGCTTTCTGCGCCAGACGGACGATAGCTGTTTCCACATCACTCTTTGCTGTCATCATAAGATCAGCCAGCTCGTCCACTATTATCACGATCTGAGGCATTGGCGGAAGATTCTCTCTTGCAGCATATGCATTATAACCCTTCAGATCCCTTACTGCATGCTCTGCGAATTCGCTGTATCGCCTGTCCATCTCTATAACGCTCCAGTTCAGGGCGCCGGCCGCCTTCTGCGGATCAGTGACCACCGGGGTCATAAGATGGGGAATTCCATTATATAGTGAAAGCTCCACGATCTTTGGATCTATCATCATCAGCTTTACTTCATCCGGTCTTGCTTTATAAAGGATGCTCATGATTATCGTATTGATGCATACCGACTTTCCGGCTCCGGTAGCTCCTGCTATCAGCACATGAGGCATCTTGGCGATATCAAATATCACAGGCTTTCCGCCGATATCCTTTCCGACTGCAAAGGAGATCTTGGACTTGGAATTCCTGAATTCATCTGAATCGATAAGATCTCTCAGCATCACAGGGGTATTTTCCGCATTGGGAACTTCTATTCCGATCGCGCTCTTTCCCGGTATGGGAGCTTCTATCCTTATGCTCTCAGCTGCAAGGGCAAGCTTGATATCATCTGTCAGACTTACGATCTTGGATACCTTGACACCTGCCTCAGGCTGCATCTCATATCTTGTGACTGTAGGACCCACACTGACATCAGTCATGGTCACGTTCACGCCGAAGCTTGCCAGAGTATCACGAAGCTTCTGTGAGATCTCCCTCTGTTCCCTTTTCGCATTGAGAGCGCTTCTTGACTGTCCGGGTTTAAGCAGCTTAACGGGAGGCAGCACATAATCTTCTACCTTTTCATCGTTCACTGTTACTCCGTCAGGTATTTTAGAGGATGCCACCTGACGTTTTGCGGGTGACCGCTTTATTTCTTTATCTGGTTTCGGTTCCGGCTCTATGTATGGCTCCGGTTCGGGCTCTATATAAGGCTCCGGTTCCGGCTCTGTATAGGGTTCAGGCTCTATGTAAGGTTCAGGCTCCGGTTCAAAATAAGGCTCAGGCTCGGGCTCAGGCTCTATGTAAGGCTCAGGGACCGGCTCAGGTTCGGGCTCAGGCTCGGCAAATGCTGCAGCCGGACCGATCTCTTTCATATCTGCCGAGATCTCAGGCGGACCTGCTTTGCTTCCTCCTCTGCCAAGTATCCTGACCTCAAGCTCGTCCTCTTTGATATCAAGCTCTCTCACCTCCGAAGCTGAAAGCTCCTTCATCTCATCGGAGACCGTCTCTTCTTCCTCAAGCTTAAGTCTTGTTATGGGATCTCCCACAGGCTGAGGTCGTCCATGATATATACCCTCTTCTCTGCGTCGTTGTCTTCTGTCCCGTCTTATCTCCTCCTGCCTTATCTCTATTCCGTCCACTATGCTGTCGGCAGCTTCTCTGGAGCTGTCTTTTATAAGCTTTATTATGGATCTTCCGGTAAGGACGCCTATACATATGATAAATACTGTAAGCATTATGATGACCGTTCCGAATTGTCCCAGAGCTTTAGACATAAGCTCATAGATGTGGCCGGGTATCAAGCCTCCGCCACGTCTGTATTCCATGCCATATCTGTAAAATGGATCACCACCAAAGCTTGACTTCCTTGTCTCAAAATCACCTGTCCAGGCCAAAGCAAAGGTCATTGCTATGATAAGATAGGTTATCCAGATCATGACTGCCTTTATCACAGCTTCACTGTTGGCATGATTTGCCACGACAAGGACTACTGTAAAGAATAGAGCAAAGGGGAAAATATATGCAGCGGACCCGAAAAGTCCAAAAAGAAATGCGGCTGCCGCATTTCCAGCCGCACCTATTATTCCGAAATTGGAAAGAAATAAAAGAACACAGACAGCAAACAGTATCAGAATTCCCGCCTCCGCTGCAGGACTGTATCCGTTTTCTCCTGCCTCAGAGGGTCTTCTTTTGGGGAGTTTCACCTCCTCCTGTACTTTTTTGGCTGAGGATCTGCCCTTTTTTGATGTGCTGCCTGATGTTGTTTTTTTATTTGTTTTAGCAGTCTTTGTTTTTCCCGAAGACTGCGGATTCTTCTTTTTTGTGCTGCTCTTTGAAGCAGTTTTTTTCTTTGTTTCCGCCATTTATCTGTTTGTCAGAAAATGCCCGATTATCGCTACAAGCCCGATGACAAGGCAGTATATCGAAAAATATAGGTATCTCTTTCTCCTAACCACATTTATCATCACTCTGATCGCAAAATAGCCAACCACAGCCGAAACTACCATGCCTATGATATAAGCCACTACTGTCCCTACCTCGACCGTGGTCCCGGCAGCATCCTTAAGCTCCAGTATGGCAGCGCCCAGGACTGCTGGGATCGACATGATGAAAGAATACTTAACGGCTGTCTCCTTCTTTATCCCGAGCATGAGACACGCTGCAATGGTCGTCCCGCTTCTGGAAATGCCGGGCAGCGTCGCAACTCCCTGCGCGATACCTATCTCAAAAGCATTAAGATATGTGATCTTTTTTATCCCCTTGCGGCCGTCACCTATCCTGTCACAGATAAAGAGAAGGATCGAAGTGATAATAAGACCTATGCCGGGAAGCAGAAGGGTCGTGGATGCATATGCCACAAAATCCCTGCCGATGTATCCGAGTATCGCCGTGGGTATGGTGCTGACAATGATAAGAAGAACGAAGCGTCTGTATGCTGAGCTTAAGACTATCAGATCCGGATCCCTGAAATGCCTGAAAAAGTCGGCAATGATACCGAAAAATTCTATGATAAGCTTTACGATATCCTTCCAGAATACGATAAATATTGCCGTCAGGGTACCGATATGCAGCAGCACATCAAACAGAAGTCCTGTTTCCGTCTCTATATGGAAAAGATTCTGTATGATGGCCAGATGACCTGAGGATGATATGGGAAGGAACTCAGCCAATCCCTGAATGATACCTAATATGATAGCCTGTATGACGTTCATTTACTGCCCTCTTTATTGATGTAACCTACCAGACCGCCGGCATTTATTATTCCCTGCATAAAATCAGGAAACGGTGTTCCCTGATATGTTTTCTGTGTAGTGATATCCTTTATCTCTCCGCTGTCAAAATCGATCTCGACCTCATCGCCTGCGCTGATACCCTCTGATGCCTCCCTGCACTCTATGATAGGAAGTCCGATGTTGATGGCGTTTCTGAAAAAAATACGTGCAAAGGTCTCGGCTATCACACAGGATACTCCGGCTTCCTTTATGACAAGAGGCGCATGCTCCCTCGAAGACCCACAGCCGAAATTCTTTCCGGCGACCATGATATCTCCTGTGCTTACCTGCTTTACAAATTCAGTATCGATATCCTCCATACAATGTGATGCCAGTTCCTTTTTATCCTGTATTGCAAGATATCTGGCAGGAATGATAACATCCGTATCTACATTATCACCGTATTTAAAAACTTTTCCTTTAGCTTCCATGGATCAGCTCTCCTGTATCATATGCCTGATTCGCTAAACAGACATCATCAATCAAAAATTACATTGCATCAGATCTTTGCCGGATCCGCTATATACCCCTTCACCGCCGATGCCGCAGCTACTGCCGGGCTTGCAAGATATACCTCCGAGTCCACATGGCCCATACGGCCTACAAAATTGCGGTTTGTCGTGGAAATGCATCTTTCGCCCGCAGCAAGGATACCCATATATCCGCCGAGACAAGGTCCGCATGT
>CADCRB010000140.1 GCA_902803745.1 uncultured Lachnospiraceae bacterium | reverse complement strand
GTCGAGGCCCTTGAAAGAGAAACAAGATTTTATGAGGAGATCCTTTCAAAGGGAGGAATGTAGAGCCAGACATTATGAGCCATCCCGGATTATGATAAAAGGTCTGTTCTGCTTTTTGCGATGTGATGGTTGTGATAGAATAATAATATATGGAAACGAGTTTTGTTCAATAAAGAGAGGTTTGATACATGAACAAAAAAGATAAAGAGATATCTATTCCGATATTGGCGTTTACTTTCTTTTATGCTGTTAGCATATATCTTCTTTTATTAGGTTTCTTCTTCTGGGATTGGCATAAAGAGGACAAAACAGAAGAGTAAGCAAAATGAGACTTAAGCAATTAACTGACAGGGTGTGGATTTTCCCAAAGGAGGATGAGAGGGACCGTCCGGTTCTGGGATATGTTCGAGGTGACAGATGGAGCCTGGCTGTGGACGCCGGTCATTCGGATGTACATGTGGAGGATTTTTATCATGCACTGGAAGATGAGTCGCTTCCATTGCCGAAGCTTACTGTAATCACGCATTGGCATTGGGATCATACTTTTGGACTTCATGCTGTTAAGGGGCTTTCCCTGGCTAATGAGCTTACGAACAAGCATCTTATTGAGTATCGGGAGAGGATCGAGAAAGAGGGACCTGAATTTTTTCTGGACCAGTATGATAGCATCAGAGTCGAATATACCGGCAACCGTCCGGTAAGGGTTGTTCCTGCGGATATGGAGTTTTCAGGGGAAGTGAGACTTAATGCAGGTAACTGTCCGGTGAGGGTTTATCAGGCAGCTGCTCCGCATACCGATGATACGACGCTTATTGAAGTTGCTGATGAGGGAGTGCTTTTCATCGGGGATGCTATTCTTGGGGATTTTCCTTCAGGGAGGCGGGAGCGCAGGCTTTGCCTGGCTCTTGCGGATGCAATCAAGTCTGCTGATGTCCATTACTGTATTTTCGGGCATTGGGGATCTATGACAACAAATGAGGTTTTGGCAAATCTGCTTGGATAAGGATGGAGTCAGAGAAGAAAAGATATGATCAGAGCAATATTTATAGATTATACGGGCACCATGGTACAGGAGGATGAGCCTTATACAAGGGAACTGCTTTCTTATTTTATTGCCCATAGTGATCTGAAGGATCCGAAAGAGATACTGAAAGTAGTCTGGGGTAAGGTTAAAGAGACAGAAGCTGAATGCTTTGGAGATGCTTTTGTAAAGCTCGATGAGAGGACAGACAGGATAATCAGTTTTTGTGTTGAAAACTGTGGTCTGGATGGAGACCTTTCCTATATTCATGATGTATGGAGCAAGATATGGGTGCATGCTCCGCTGTTTGATGATGTAAAGCCTTTTTTTGAAAGATCAAAGCTTCCGATCTATGTACTGTCAAACGATGATCTGTGCTATCTTGAAGAATCCATGAGACTTAAGGATCTGCAACCTGCAGGGATCATTTCATCGGAGATGGCAAGGGCATGTAAACCGAACAGGGCTATATTTGATAAGGCGCTTGAGGTAGCGGGGGTTTCACCTGAGGAAGTTATCCATATCGGTGATTCACTGACATCTGATGTACAACCTGCAAAGGAGATTGGAATTACCCCGGTTTATCTTTCCCGTAATAAGGACACTGTAATTGAAGGAGTAAGGGTTATCAGATCACTGGATGAGATGTAATATATGACTAAGATCGACAGGTTAAAAAGAGACTCGAAAAGTTTAGGATTGTTGCTGTTTTACTAATGCTATCCATGCTGATCAGTACTGTTGGATGTGGCAGTGTGAACAATGCGGATATGGGTCATGAGGGAGCGGCTTACACCATAACTAAGGTTGATGGAGAAGCTGACTGGGACAATATCCCATCCGTATCTATTGACAAGGTGTTATGGACTGAAGACTATGGCATTCGCGCCAGAGGGCAGCTTTGCTATGATGATGATAATCTTTATGTACATATGAGTGCAGTGGAGAAGGATATCCGCGCTGAAAATACGGAACCGCTTTCGCATGTATGCGAGGACAGCTGTCTTGAATTCTTCTTTATGTTTCCGGATTCGGAAAATTATTTCAACTTTGAGATCAATCCTAATGGATGCCTTTGTGTCCAATTTGGTCCCGAAAAGACTGACCGGATTAACATAGTCCGGGATGATGCTGCAGAATATTTTGATATCCGGACTGACAGGACATCTGATGGCTGGGAGGTCTTTTACAGGATACCGCTTAAATTCATTCAGCTATTCTATCCGGATTATCGTTTCGGTGGCGAGATATCTGCAAATATGTATAAATGCGGTAATAAGACGGTAAATAAGCATTATCTTTCCTGGACACAGATAGATCTGGATACACCGAATTTTCACTGCCCAGAGTATTTTGGGAAGATGCGATTTGACGGTCTGGGAGATCGCCAGGTCAGCAAAACTACCGGAAATTAGATCATGCCGGGCTGCAGCAAAAATTATGGAGGCTGATTAACGATGAGATTCGTGATACAGGTTGTTTCGGAAGCAAGTGTCAGGATTGACGGAGAAATAAAAGGAAATATCGGCAGGGGATTCATGGTACTTGTCGGTATCGGGCGTGATGATAATGAGAAGATAGCCGATAAGATGGTGAACAAGATTATCGGTTTAAGGATCTTCCCGGATGAGCAGGGAAAGACAAATCTTTCGCTGGAAGAAATCGGGGGAGAACTTTTGATGGTTTCTCAATTTACCCTTTATGCTGACTGCCGGAAGGGGAACAGGCCTTCTTTCGTCAGGGCAGGAGAGCCGGATGAGGCAAAGAGGCTTTATGAATATGTGGTTACTAAATGCAAGGAAAGGGTTCCCAAGGTCGATACTGGAGAATTTGGTGCTGAAATGCAGGTGAGTCTTGTTAATGAAGGACCGTTTACTATTATCCTTGATTCCGGGGAGATAACAGGAGAGAGTGTTAAAGTGTAAGTCTATGGATGATGATAACAGGCCTAAAATAATAGCTTTGGTTTTAGCTATCCTGGTGTCGCGTCCAATATACTTTATTACTATGAATAGCTTACAAATGCGATAAATACGTCAACATGAACTTGATAATAATAAAATTGTCTGGACAGACCGTCCAGACTTTTTTATTACAAATGACGCATATCCAGAAAAGTTTATTACAAACTGCATTTTTCCAGATGATTATTACTTTGAATGCTGTGAAATTATCCAAAATTTTATTACTTTGAATGTTTCTTGCTTCCAAGTCGAATAAAAGCCATGCATTCCTTGATCGTAAAATAATCCTTATTTTCTATTTACAATATGTCATAAAATCGGAACAATAACATTCTATCATTTATTATCGAAATAAATTTATTCCAAAATCCAAAACAATAATGTATAAACTACAACAATAAGCATATCTATGCTACGGAAGCTTCTGTACGTCTATTTCTGTAATTCTGGCAAAATTTTTTCATATTATGAAGTAATGTGGTCTAAATCTTATCGTATAGGAGCATACCGCCATGAAAAGAAAAAACAAAAGGATCGTATCCATATTAACAGCTCTTGCCCTGACTATGGCAATGACTGTCTCTGCGTTTGCAACAGGAAATGTCCAGTCTGAAACATATTCGTCAGCAGGGAATCAAGAAACTGAAGTCACTAGCACGAT
>CADCRB010000139.1 GCA_902803745.1 uncultured Lachnospiraceae bacterium | reverse complement strand
TAGAGGCACTTTCTTAGTAACATAGCCGAGAAAAAACTACAAGCTGAAAATATCTTGCTCCGAAGAGCATTCATATCAGAAACAAAAAAGTGTCAATTTCTGAGTTCATTATACTCCCGGAAGGCCGCGAAAGATAGTCGACAACGATCAAAGATATGTATTATTATAATGTAACAGCATTTCTGGAAAAAAACCAAAAAAGGAGCAGAAGAATGAGCACCGGGATAGTACTTGAAGGCGGAGCCATGCGGGGAATGTTTACCGCGGGCGTGCTGGACGTTATGATGGAAAACAATATTGAATTTGACGGAGCGGCAGGGGTCTCCGCAGGAGCGGTCTTTGGCTGCAATCTGAAATCAAGACAGATAGGAAGAGCCATAAGATACAATAAACGCTTCGCAAAGGACTGGAGATACTGCTCAGTCGCCTCTTTGATACTTACCGGTGATATGTTCGGGGCAGAGTTTTGCTATGAAAAGATCCCCTTTCATTATGACCCCTTTGACCTTGAGACTTACCGCAGCAACCCCATGCCTCTGTACGCCGTGATGACGGATGTGGATACCGGAAAGGCGGTGTATAAGGAATTAAAGGAAGGCTCCGGAATCGACATGATGTATTTCAAGGCTTCAGCCTCAATGCCGATCGCTTCAAGGCCTGTGGAGATACTGGGGCACAGATACCTTGACGGCGGAATGTCGGATTCTATTCCGCTCGGATTCATGCAGAAGCAGGGATATGACAAAAATGTAGTAGTGCTTACCCAGCCGCCGGGCTTTGTAAAAGAGCCGGCACGGGATATCAGGGTGATAGGGATCCTGCTTCACAAATATCCTGCTATAGTACGGGCTATGGCAAGGCGGCATACAATGTATAATAAAGAGCTGGAGCTTGTAAAGAAATGTGCTGCTGAAGGCAGTGTGTTTATTATCCAGCCTTCGGAGTCATTGCATATTAACCATACAGAGCACGATCCCTCGGAGCTTCAGCGGGTCTATGATATCGGCAGGAGAACAATGGAAGAGAAGCTTTCCGGACTTAAGGAATTTATCGGATGATACTTATTGTAGGTGATTATTACAGCGGTACGGGACCTGCGCTGGTAACCAGATATTACATAGAAACTCTTACAGGCGAAAGGCTGCAAGAGCATGGCGGGGGTGTTACCTTCAGGAGAAAAAACGCCGGACGCGCAGGAAAGCAGCGTGCGGATTATATTGTTTCCTCGGGCAAGGCTGCAAGATTTTTTGAGCTGATCTTCAAGATACCGCGCGCGTCGGTCTTATTCCTTTCCGGACATTCCAGGCAGAATATTCTTGCCATGAAGATAGGCAGGCTTTTCGGGAAAAAGGCGGCTTATCTGATGCATGGCGCTGTGGAATACGAAAACGGGATCAATCATGTAGAAGACCTTAATATGGCTAAGGACGAGCGCCGTATGATGGAGATGGCTGATCTGATCCTTGCCGTATCCAGACAGTTTGAGGGATGGCTTAAGGAGAATTACCCTCAATATGCGTCAAAGATATCCCATGTCACCAACGGTATAGACTGGGATATGATAAGGGAGAATGCCTCCTCTGAGGAGCGTGATCCCGAAGGCATCATATCCGTAGGCGGCGGGATGCCGAGGAAGAGGATCATCAATGTGTGCCTTGCAGTGGAAAAGCTTAATGCGAAAGGGCATGATATCACCCTTACAGTGGCAGGCGATAAAGGGGCTGACAGTGAAAAGATAAGCTCATATCCCTTTGTCCGTGATCTGGGCCTCATTTCACATGATGAGCTGATGAAGGAGTATCACAGGAACAGGATCTTCGTGCAGAATTCTGTCTTTGAGACCTTCGGTCTGGCCCCCATAGAGGCATTGCTGTCCTACGCAGAGGTGCTTATTTCCAAAAAGTGCGGAGCGCTCAGTGTGATCAAGAAGACCGAGGATATGGATATAATCAATGATCCTGAGGATATAGATGAGATCGCATCAAAAATAGAGAAGCTTCTTGCGGAGGAAAATCACACCAGACTGCTGGTAGAGCTGGATAAGGAGAATACATCCTGGAAGAAGAGGGCTTCAGAGCTTGAAAACCTGCTAAAGCCGCTCTGCTCTTAAAGCTGATCATTCGTCATCATCGCTGTCTTCATGCTCTTCCTCCTCGTCATCAGAGGATCCTTCGTCTCTCGTGATACCATAAAGCGCATCAATATCAGCTTCGGTCAGCTGATAAGCGGCGTTTTCTTCTGCTGGAGGAGCGGTTTCATTAGCTGCAGGAGCTTCATTTACGGTATTGTCCGCCGGCTGTTGCTGTTCCGTGAGTATCGGGATTATCGGAAGAAGGTTTTCTGAAACCTCTTCCTTCACATAAACATTCTCGTCCGTTATTGCCTTTTGAAGGCTTTTTTTCTTTTCCGCCGAGGCCTTGTCCAGTACCGGGGCAGTGTCATCCGTCAGCGCCGAAGGATTCTCATCCTCAAGTCCCATCAGTATCCCTCTGAAGATCTTTTCCGAGGTGTCGGCATCATAATGCAGACCGTCGGTAGTAGTAAAGCCGGTGAGCATAAGAAGGCGGCAGGTATCGATATAGGGAAGGTCTGACTCCTTAAGCTTTGAATTAAAGCTTTCGATCCTTTCGTTTGAAAGTGTTCCGTAGCTTGTGATGGGATTTACGGAAACAAGGGATATATCGTAATCTGTTTTCAGCTCATCGATCTTCTGCTTATATCTGTCGATATCCTCGAGGTCATTTACTCCCATGCAGATAATGAGTCGGTATTTATCAAAAAGGCCGGAAGAAGTGATCTTTTTTATCTGCGAAACAGCTGTTCCGGAAAACCATGGATAGCCGGCTCCCACTTTTGCTGTCACGAAAAGATTGTCAGCATCTGAAATATGACATACCCTGTCCATATGGACAAAGCGGCTGTCGCCGACAAAGATATAACCTGTGCTTTTCTCCGGCATCATCCCTTCCATCCTGTCTAGTCTCTCATTAAGCTCTTCGGCAGTGGCTTCATCCCTGGCATTAAGATCCTCCGGCTTAAAGCTCCGCTCCGGCGCATCCGGGATCTGATCCCCGGAAGCGCTTTCCGTATCGATGATCACCATGGCCGGATCTTTGGGATCGACGCCGGCAGGCCTGCTCTCAGGCGTTTTATCCGGGCGCCTGTTTGAGATAAGGAGGCCTGTCAGCACTATTGCGATAAAAGCGAAGATGGACATCATCACGATCTTCAGTCTTTTTTTCTTCATCTTCGAAACTCCTTTGACCTACGGTAATTATAGTTAACACCTTCTTTTATCGCAAGAAATGAGAAAGTTCCGGTCATCTTTGGCTCAGGAAAACAAAATGGGATTTTGTGGTATAATATACAATCAACTGCAGGACAGTATTTATGAAGGATTTGCAATTACGTCAGCGGCTTAACTGGATACCGATCGTCATAATGATGATATTTTTCGGAGGAACCTGGATCTTTCCCTTTTTTTACCATGTGACGGAAAGATACAATTCTTTGATCATATTTGTCTGCTTTGCCGCGCTCTTTTTTATCAATATCGACTGGATACAAAGACTTAAATCCCGTGATGCGGTGCTTATCGGTATGACTGCAGCACTGCTGATCGCGGCATTGAATCTGTTTATTATCGGTTCCAATAAAGGATGTATCCTTATTTTGGCGGATTTTCTTCTTCTGCTCTATATTACTCCGTATATTAAGCTGTCCGATATACAGTACAGGACTCTGGAGGTATTCTTCCTTGCCATGTACGGAGTATGGTTCTTTCACGACATGGAGTTTTCATATAATACGAACACGGGAGCGACCTATACGGTCTTTTCGCTTTTTGCGGCGCTGATCCTGCTGAGATATTTTTCCCTTAAAAAAGAGATCCTTGGTTATTTCATCGTCCTGGCTCTTCTCAGGACCGGGACACTGGTGCTATGGCATCTCGCAAGGGGAGCGTTTTCGGCTCTTTTCTTTTTTGCATGTTTTTATATGCTGTTCCTGTTATTTGATCCGGCAAAGCACAGGAGAGCATATGCCTTTATTTCCTGCTTTGCAGTCTTCGGATCATTGCTTTTCGTATGGGCCTATGTATCGCTTTCGAAGACAGGCTACAATGCCAGGATGCCATTGTTTTACAAGAACGTTTTCTCAGGGCGTGAGCAGATCTGGACCGAGGTCTGGAACATGCTGGAAAAGCAGCCCCTTCTTGGTATTGGATCAGGCTATGAGCTCTCAAGCTTTTTTGAATACAATATGCACAATGCAATGTATGATATCCTGATCGTCCACGGTTTTGTGGTTTTTGCCATAGCGGCCTTTGTGATAATAGAGAGACTGCTTGGTATGCGTGAGCATATACGTCGTAACCCTTTCGCACTTATCGCGGGAGCGGCGGTATTTGCCATATTCTTCGAATCATTCATAGATATGGATCTTATGTGGGCTGACTATTCACCGATCCTTTTCTTCCTTTTCATAACTGTTTACCGCGGGGCGGACGAGGGGAGATCGTCTGAGTCAGTCAAAGCAGGATCAGGCAGCCCTTCCGGGATACCCGTCGCGAAAACGGATAGTCTTCCTGAGCCATCTGTCTCGGGAACGGGCGGAATCCTGCAATGAACAGGGGCAGATATCTGCTGAAGAATATGTCCTTATTTACCGTAAGCAACATTGCTTCGAAGCTTCTGGTATTTCTTCTCGTACCCTTCTATACAAATGTTCTGACTGAATCAGACTACGGAATAGCCGATGTAATGCAGGCTACGCTGCTGCTCGCGGTACCACTGCTTTCTATGAATGCGGGTGAGGCGGCACTCCGCTACGGGATAGAGGAGAGCGGGAAAAGAGGATCGATATTAAGAAGCGGTCTCAGACATGTGATAAGATCGGCTGTGTTGGTTTATATAATCTGTATTGCCTTGATCCTGATTCCTGTTCTGTCAGAGTATAAGCTCTATTTTGCGCTGTTTTCTGTGCTCTTTTCCTGTGATGCATTCTATGAATTCATGCTGCTGTATACCCAGGGATGTGAGAAGGTAGAGATCATGATAAGAGGATCTATCAGCTGCACCTTTATCAC
>CADCRB010000138.1 GCA_902803745.1 uncultured Lachnospiraceae bacterium | reverse complement strand
TATGGTTATATCAGATATATGACTCTGTAGATAGCGTTCTATGCTACATATAAGGCAAATGGTTATCTGTAAAAGGCTCTAAAATAAGAGTCATAAATCCCATCAACGCCTTATACTACAAGGATTAATAAACAAAAGAACAGACCTTGGAAAGGGGTCTCTTTAGTCCTTTTCAAGGTCTGTTACTATTGTTTTATTTAATTCTTAGAGGCTAAGACAGTTTACCTCTCGGAGGATAATCTGCTTTGCCCTATGACATTTGTGACTATTCTAATTCAACGGTTGCGGGAGGTTTCGAGGTACAGTCATAGAAGACCCTGTTAATTCCTTTTACCTCATTCACTATCCTGTCGGATGCATGAGTCAAAACATCCCAGGGGATTGGCGCCGCTGTCGCCGTCATAAAATCCGTAGTGATAACCGCCCTTAAAGCTATGGCATGATCATATGTTCTTCCGTCGCCCATTACACCTACAGATCGTAGATTTGTAAGCGCCGCATAGTATTGGGCAGGTTTCCAACGTGCATCCGGATCTTGTTCTAAAGCTCTATCGATCTCCTCTCTGTAAATTGCGTCCGCTTCCTGTACGATACGGACTTTTTCAGGAGTTACTTCTCCTATTATTCGTACACCGAGTCCAGGCCCCGGAAAGGGTTGTCTGTTCACAAGCTTTTCCGGAATTCCAAGTTTCATGCCCACTTCTCGGACCTCATCCTTAAACAGCATGCGCAAAGGTTCTATGATCTCCTTAAAATCCACATGATCCGGCAGTCCCCCTACATTATGATGCGATTTTATTGTTGCGGATTTTCCGAGACCTGATTCTATTACATCCGGATATATCGTTCCCTGCGCAAGAAAATCCACTTCGCCGATCTTTTTTGCTTCCTTCTCAAACACGTTTATAAATTCCGCACCGATGATCTTGCGCTTATTTTCGGGCTCCTCTATTCCCGCCAATTTACTGTAAAAATGATCCGATGCATCAATGTGGACAAAGTTGAGATCAAAGGAACCATCGGGGCCAAACACGGATTTTACTTCATCTGCCTCGTTTTTTCTTAGTAGCCCATGGTCTACAAAGACGCATGTAAGCTGCCTTCCTATGGCTCGTGATAATAAGGCCGCTGCCACCGAAGAGTCTACCCCTCCGGATAGTCCAAGCAGTACCTTTCCATCTCCAACCTGATTTTTTATCTGTGATACCGTACTGTCAATAAAAGAGGACATTTTCCAATCGCCCTTACAGCCACAAATATCATATACGAAATTCCTGAAAAGCTTCATTCCCTCGTCGGTATGCACTACCTCAGGGTGGAACTGTACCGCATAGAATCTCCTGCCCTCATCCTGCATTGCAGCAACTGGGCAGTCTCCGGTATGACCCGTAATCGTAAAACCATCCGGTGCTCTTTCAATATAGTCGGTATGACTCATCCACGCTACAGATGTTTCATTCCATCCTTTGAATATAATCTGGCTGTTGTCAACAACAGTATTTGTCTTTCCATATTCGGATTTCAAAGCGGGTGACACCTTTCCACCCAGTTGATAAGCCAATATCTGCGCCCCATAGCAGATACCGAGGATTGGAATGCCCAAAGAAAAAAGCTCTTGGGCCGCATGAGGCGAAGCGGGATCATATACCGAATTCGGTCCGCCTGTGAGTATCATTCCCTTCGGCTCCATGGCTTTAATGTCCGACATAGACATATCATACGAATGAACCTCACAGTATACATGACATTCCCTTACCCGTCTGGCGATTAACTGATTGTACTGCCCTCCAAAATCCAATATGAGGATATTATCTCTCTTCATGTATCTTTACTCTCCGTAAATTGCCTTCCTTCCGATTTCCGGATCGAGTTTACATCCTGAAGAAACACTTCTTATTTCTCATTCCAAAGAACCCTTGGATATACCCCGTTTTCTTTCATCGCCTTTATTGCAGAAACCAAAGCCGGTTTATCCTCCTTGTAGGTTATCCCATGCCATTTTTCCGACGTTCTGATTATCTTCACATCGCATTTTCCCTCACTCAGAAGATTGGACACTACAGTCGGAAGATAGCATTCTGCTTTCATCGGGTCCTTCGGCAAGTCATTAGCAAGAAATCTTTCAAAGTGCTCTTCAATCTTTCCTATGAAATCCGATGAAAAGCACCAGAAATTCATGCTCGTTGCCGCATCTCCAGAAATATGATTCCATGTCGCGCCTTCATCATCCGTGTATTCGGCATCTGCACCCGCCTGCCTTATCTTTGTCCGCTCTACAACCTTCTCCAAAAACTGATCTGGCGAAACATAGCATATACCTCTCGATACGGTCCCGTTTTCGGTAAGTGTATTCTTCAGCTCATAGGCTACAGTAGCAAAATGCCCGTCGGAAGTACCTGCAAGGAAATCATAGGCCATCTTAAAAGCACTTCTACCATAAAAATCATCCGCGTTTATCACGGCAAAAGGGCCATTTACCACATCTTTTGCAGACAAAACCGCATGTGCTGTTCCCCAGGGTTTTTCTCTCCCCTCAGGAACAAAATATCCCTCAGGTATATTATCCAGTTCCTGAAAAGCATACTCTACTCGGATATAACTCTCTATCCTGTCTCCTATCTCCCTCTTGAAAATCTCAAGGTTTTCCCGCTTTATCACAAATACTACTTTATCAAAACCCGCCTGTATCGCATCATAAATAGAAAAATCTATTATCTTATCACCCTCGTCATCCACATGATCTATCTGCTTCATTCCGCCGTATCGGCTTCCCATTCCCGCAGCCATAATCAGAAGGGTCTTTTCTTCCGGCATTTAATATATACTCCTTTCTTTGATAAGTATCTCTATTTCCTTTTCCTCACATATTCTTGCAAGCTCACGGCTTGTACCCGAATCCAGACTTGCCATCTCTCCAATATGTATTTTCCTCGGATGGACTCCTGACAGGATCTTTCCGATATCCGAACTCATCTTATCGTATTTCCAAAGCCTCCATTCAAACTCACCCGCTGTATCTGTGCTTTTTGTCATCATAGACAGCACATTACCAACAGCGCCTTTAAGCTCCTCATGTTCCTCGTCATCATATATTACGGGCAGCAAAACAAGATTGTTCTTTTCAGCAAATTTCTGCATATCTTCAAAATTATACTCAAGACACATTCCCGCGCTCTGGTCTGCGTATTTATACCACATTGCCTCATTTTTAAGATCATCCGTGAAGCAGGAAAGATAGCTGCGAAATCTCATAACGACGTCTCCGGCGCCTTCAAATCTTACAGCTCTGCAGAAATAGATATTTCCGTTACGAATAAGCTCCACCTCAGCATCATCCAGTGGACGATAGCGGTAGAGCTTGCCCCCGTTCTTTCTGATTATAAGCTCGCTCATCTTCTCCTGAGCATCACGATGCCTGTCCCTCAGAAAGTCCGAAAAAATTGCTTTACGCAAAAAGAGTTCCCAGTCCTCCAAACCCTTCTCCAGATATTAAATCAGACCGCCCTAAATTTCGTTTCTATAAGGTCGGCCACCTCTTTTATTCCTTTAAACCCTTCTGCTGTCTTCACAGAAGTCTCAAATACAGGCGCATCATTTACTGCTCTAAGCCCTTTGGTAAAATTATCCCTGTCAAAATCCGTCGCTTCAATTAAATCACACTTCGTCAAAACAACTGCATCAACATACGAATACATTGGAACATATTTGTATGGTTTGTCATCTCCCTCAGGAACGGAAGCTGTAATAATCCTAAGTCCTTCACCAAGATCAAACTCCGCAGGACAGATGAGATTTCCCACATTTTCTATAAAAAGCACTCCGTCTGAGAATTTCAGTTTATCATATCCCTGCCGCACCACATTTGCATCTATATGACATTCACCTTCTGTATTTATCTGCAAAGAAGCATAGCCTTCCTCGGAAAACCTTTCTGTATCTATGGATGAGTAAAGATCTCCCTCTATCACTGCAGACTTTATATTGCGTGCTCCAAGTTCATTACATAATGCCAAAAGAAAAGATGATTTACCTGCTCCCGGGGCACCCATGATATTTACGGCTAATACATGGTCTTTGGCATATTTTACACGGTTCGACCGGGCATATTCCTCGTTACGGCCTTTTATTTCTTTCATTATAACGACTTCAGGCATGTTGTCCTTTCCAATAAACTCCTTATGTGATAAATATTCTGACAGATCTGGGATTCATCCTTACAGGTCCAATAATCTCATCTTTACCCTTCAATATTGGATTTGAGTTGAAGGTATCTACAACATTATGCCACGCCATCCCAGCCGGAAGTTCGGGCAGAGTAATCTTCACCTCTTCCCAATAGGTATTAATTGCTGCATATACTATATCATCAGGTTTCTTACTGTCATACGACCCCGCAAACATTATACCCATATAATGACTGTCATCTGCATAATCCGGTTCCCACGGCTTGGCACCATGGCAGGAGATTTCAGGAAGCCCCGTCCTGGCAGGCTTAAGGTGCTTTCTTATTGCAGGATGATCTTTTCTGAACTTTATCATATATTTAAAGAAATCAAAGAGCTTCTTATTTGTCTTTAGGTCATCCCAGTTGAGCCATGAAATATTATTATCCTGACAGTATGCGTTGTTATTGCCTCCCTGTGAATTGCCAAACTCGTCGCCCATAAAGAACATCGGGGTTCCTCTGCTAATCATAAGGGTCGCAAACGCATTCTTGATCATCCGGTCCCTGAGTCGCTGAACCTCTTTATCAGTAGTCTCTCCCTCATATCCACAATTCCAGGAAAGATTATGATCATCACCATCAGTTCCTCCCCAGTCATTGTCCTCGTTATGCTTTTCGTTATATGAATATAAATCATGGAGTGTAAACCCGTCATGGCAGTCAAGAAAATTAACGGAAGCGTTGAATCCTCTTACCTCTGGATCATACAGATCGGGAGAGCCTGTGATCCTGCTTGCGGCAGCTCCGGCCTTGCCGTTATCACCCTTAAGAAACGCCCTCATATCATCCCTGTACCTGCCGTTCCACTCCATCCAGCGATTCCACGAAGGGAAGGATCCGACCTGATACATTCCTCCCGCATCCCACGCCTCAGCGATAAGCTTTACAGTACCAAGGATCGGATCAAAGGCCAGCTCCTGCAAAAGGGGAGGCTTGCTCATGGGAGATCCATCCTCATTGCGTCCCAGAATAGACGCAAGATCGAATCTAAACCCATCGACCCTGTAGGTTGTAACCCAATACCTTAAACATTCCGTTATCAAACGCTGCACTATGGGATGATTGCAGTTTAGGGTATTTCCGCATCCAGAAAAATTATAATAATACCCCTCGGGAGTGAGCATATAATAGATATTATTGTCTATGCCCTTGAAGGAAAAGCACGGTCCGTATTCATTACCCTCTGCCGTGTGGTTAAAAACCACATCCAGAAAAACCTCTATTCCATTTTCATGAAGAGATCTAATCATTGACTTTAGCTCATCGCCCTCGTGATTATGTTCTCTCGTTGACGCATAGCTTGTATTGGGTGCAAAGAAACAGACCGTATTGTATCCCCAATAATCCATGAGATCTCTTCCATGAAAATCCCGTCTGGGAAGCATTTCATCAAACTCAAAAATTGGCATCAGCTCTATTGCTGTAACACCCAGCTCCATGAGATATGGTATTTTCTCTCTGATAGCGTCAAATGTACCCGGATGCTTAACTCCGCTGGATCTGTCCTTGGTAAAACCCCTGACATGCATCTCATATATTATAAGATCCTCTGTAGAGGTCAAAAGCTGCTTACTTTTACTCCAGTCAAAATTATCTCTTACGACGCGGGCATGATAGATATAATCTGTAGGGGTTCCCCACTCAGCCTGACCTGTGACTGCCCTTGCGTATGGATCCAGCAGAACTTTCTTTTTGTCGAAAATAAGGCCTTTTGCTGGATCATTGGGCCCATCCATCCTGTAGGCATACTCTATATCCTCAATATCCAGATCAAAGACAATCATAGAATACACATTGCCTATTTTATAATCTTCCGGGAACGGTATGACCCCAAAAGGCTCCATCTCCTCAGAATGAAAAAGCAAAAGCTCCACCGAGGTAGCCTGATTGGAATGTATAGTGAAATTCACTCCGGTAGGAATAGCCGTAGCTCCATTAAGTCTGTAGAGTCCCGGCCGCACCTCAAAACCATCGATGATATCGAGCGGCTCCATGTGAATATCGACATACCTGAATCTGTCACTCATTATCGGTACCCCTGTTATCGTTCTTTCTCCCGCGAACTACAGCTCCCATACCTTCGTATATTGATTCGTCTTTGCTTCCACTTCCTGCATACGCGTCTCCGCTAAACGGGTATTCCTGATCTCCCCTGGCAGGAGTGTTATCATTTACTTCTACTTCAAAGGTATGCGAAGTGGGCTCTTCCGGCACTGTCTCCCTAAAATCCTCCTCCTTTGATCCGTTCTTTTTTTTGGACTTGGATACGCCTTTCATACTTATGCGCTCTTTTCCCCTGCCGGATGTATCCTCTTCGGTAAGTCCCTTTTCCTCACGATATATCTTCATGAATTCCTTGCCGGTAATGGTTTCTTTTTCAATAAGGAACTGTGCCAGTTTATCCAAAAGTGCCCGGTTTTCCTTGAGAAGCGATTTAGCCTCCTTATAGGCCTCCTTAAGGATCTTCATAACTTCCTCATCCACTGCAGCAGCAGTCTCATCGGAGCAGTTCATAACCGTTCTGCCCTCGAGATACTGATCCTGTATGGTCTCCAGCCCCATAAGGCCGAATTTTTTGCTCATACCATACTGGGTCACCATCGCTCTTGCAGTCTTAGTCGCCTTCTCTATATCATTGGCTGCGCCTGTAGTAACAGTATCAAATACTATCTCTTCGGCCGCCCTTCCTCCTAAAGTCTCCACAAGCAAAGCATGAAGCTCTGCCTCGGTATTAAGATACTTCTCTTCCTCCGGAACATTCATAACATAGCCTAACGCCCCCATCGTACGGGGCACTATTGTTATTTTCTGTACAGGTTCGGAGTTCTTTTGTAACGCAGAAACAAGCGCATGTCCTATCTCGTGATAAGATACTATCCTACGTTCCTCTTTGCTCATTATGCGGTCTTTTTTCTCTTTTCCAACGAGAACGACCTCAACCGAATCCATAAGATCCTTCTGATTCACATACTGACGTCCCGACTTTACCGCATTTATAGCGGCTTCGTTCACCATATTTGCCAGATCCGAGCCGACAGCCCCGGAGGTTGCAAGTGCCACTGCCTCAAAATCTACGGATTCATCAAGCTTTACATCCTTTGCGTGAACTTTCAGAGTATCAATACGCCCTTTAAGATCCGGTTTATCAACTATTACCCTCCGGTCAAATCTTCCAGGGCGCAACAGAGCCTTATCAAGGGTCTCAGGACGGTTTGTAGCCCCGATCACAAGTATACCCTTAGAGGAGTCAAAACCATCCATCTCTGACAATAGCTGATTTAATGTTTGCTCTCTCTCATCGTTTCCACCGCCATAACGTGAATCACGGCTTTTGCCTATGGCGTCTATCTCATCTATGAATATTATGCAGGGCGCATTCTTCTCTGCATCACTAAATAGATCCCTGACTCTCGATGCGCCGACACCAACAAACATCTCAACGAAATCTGATCCTGCAAGGGAATAAAACGGAACATGTGCTTCGCCTGCCACAGCTCTTGCAAGAAGCGTCTTTCCTGTTCCGGGAGGCCCTACAAGCAACGCTCCCTTTGGTAATCTCGCTCCTATATGAACATATTTTTGAGGATTATGCAGGAAATCGACCATTTCCTGAAGACTTTCTTTTGCCTCCTCCTGTCCGGCAACATCCTTAAAGGATACCCCGGTATCCTTTGTGACATAAGCCTTAGAAGCACTCCTCCCGACACCAAGGATCCCTCCTCCGGAGCTTCCCATCCTTCTCATAAACAGAGACAGAAGCCCCCATACCAGTACAAGCGGCAATACAAAATTTACGATAGTGGAAATAATCCAGCTGGATCTGTCCGGAATTGTATGCGAATAATCTATTCCTGCTTTTTCAAGCCGTGTTACAAGATCAGGATCATCTACTATTCCTGTGTAATAGGTCATCAATAGCGATGCTGTTCCATCTTCGGACTTAGGAGTAATATTTATCTGATCCTCCGTGATCTCTACCTCTGCTATCTGATCCTCTTCCAGCATCTTAAGGAATTGGCTGTAGGGTATCTCCTGAGTGGTAGATTTAGATACGGCCTTTGTCATAAAACTCATGCCGAGGAGTGTTATCAGCGTAGCAATTATCAGGATATATATGGTCTGTCTGTTTCTTGGATCTCTCCCGGGGCCTCCATTACCTCCGTTGTTGCCGCCGTTACCGTTTCCCCTGTTGTATCCGCTGCCCGGATCTCCTCCGCCGTAACCGTTGTAATTGTTGTAATTATTCTTTTCGTCCATAGCTATTCTATTATAAGGGTCAGCGTGAAGTTTTACAATTAAAACATACAGACAGAGCCTAAAGAATCGGTACTCAGTATCGCGCTGTTTTGTTTCCGGATTTAGCTGGCAGGGAACTGCAGGTCTGCAGCGACTGCTACTCCCACAACCGGAAAAGAGGCTTCTCTATATCTCCAGGATCAGAAAATGGTCCCGGCATCGGTTCAACCGATCTATGCTCTCCAAAATAATCCTCATTGAAGATGATCTCCCTTCCATCGGGATCTTCAAATCTCTGTTCCGGCTCAAAGGCCTTTCCAAGCAAAGCAGATGATATGGTCTCTGCGTTTTTTTCAGGAATGAAATCATAGAGATTGGTTCTTAAGACCGGCCTTCCCTTCTGATCCTCCAATGATATCTCTATCCTGTGATCAGTGTCACAATATACTTCCTTTTCCGTACCATTTGGTTTAGCTCCGTTATAATACAGATTCCCCTTGCCCTCCACTGGAAGCTTTTCATAATACTTGTCCCTTTTATTCTCATCATCCGGAGACCATGGTCCGAATTTTGACAAATATTCATCTGTTGTCGGATAGCCCTCATAGACTCCCGTTCCGCAGATCATGTTATATTCCTTTTCGTTTCCGTTTTTCTTAGAGTATTCCACGTATTTCTGCCGGATATCCTGCTGAACAAAGATATTGTTGAAAAACCGCATATCTCCATGAAGTATAGTCATGAATCCTGCTACTTCCGTGCGATGCGGAAAATGATATGGGGTATAACGCGGTGTGGGAAGAGCACGTCCTCCATTATCAACCCCTGATCCCACCCAGGTAAATGATCCCGCGATCAGATTGTGTACAAAAGCCATACCCTGCGTACTGATCCGGCAAGAGCAAGGGGAAAGCAAGAGATTGTTATCTATGAGAGTCGGACCATGTGATACCTCTATAAAGATATCTTCTCCTAATCCCAGCATGGGGGTTATATCACACCATTCCGGCGGAGTATTGTCGTGAAATAGATTCTGCGTAACCCTTGTCCCCTGGGCCTGCCAGTCAAGCCAAAGCCCTCTTGTACAATGGTGGATATGATTCCTGCGGTATATTACGTCTATGGCGGCATGCATTTTTATGCCTCCTATCTCTGCTCCCGCAAGATCCTGCTTGTTATTGATATGATGGATATGGTTGTCTTCTATGATAGAAAAAACACCCCCCAGGTGCCCTACTATTCCTGTCTGCCCACAGTTATGTATATTGCACCTCCTGATTATATGTGATCCGATCCTTTCCTTCGTCCATCCTTCCGCCTGAGCCTGCATTATATTATCACGCTCTGTCTGGGTTCCGTCCTTCGTGTATCTTGTTGTCCATTTATTGTTATTATCCGGCTGCAGATATTTTCCCAATGTGATTCCTGAGCATCTGGAGTCGCTTATCTCGCAATCCTCTATGATCCAGCCTTTAGACCAGTGAGGTCCTATCATTCCATCCTGATATGCAGTAGGGGGGGCCCATTGAGTAGCAGCCTGTTTTACAGTAAAGCCTGACAGTGTGATAAATCCGATCCCCTCTCTTGAAGGATAGAAACAGTTTCTTCGTACATTTATCTCAACGCATTCTTTGTTTGGATCCTTTCCTCCGAAATTTGCATATATAACCGTATGATCCCCGTCCTGCTCCGTATACCATTTCAGGATGGTTTCCTCATCTTTTTCCCAGGACCGCCTGAATGGTTTTGGCGACAGTACCTCATTTAGCGTCATAACCTCATACATCGCTTTTCCGTTAAGATATACCTCACCCGTATGTACCGGGACCGTTGCATAATACCAGTCTCCAGCAACAGTCACCGTGTAAGGATTATAGTCTCCAAACAGGCCGTTTCCTATATGACTGACCCATGTATCTCCATCGTGTTTTTTCCAGTTATTTACAATTTCTGCCCCGGATATTACCGCGGCCAGAGGTTCCTCGGATCTGTATGTTATTCTGGCCTCTGGGAGCCCCGCATTTTCCGGATCTACATATTCTCTGTATATTCCCGGAGCTACTATCACTTCGTCTCCGGCCTTAGCTAGCTTTGCAGCCTCACTTATGTTCTTAAATGGCCGTTCCTTTGTTCCGTCTCCACTCCTGAATGCTTTTACCGATACATAATACTTCATTTGTTATATCCTCCTCATTAATCACTGGTTAATTTCAAAACTATAAAGGGTGAATGCCCGAAAATCCTCATTCCATATATTCCGCCGTATAAGGCATTATGGAAAGGTTTTCGGGCATCCTTTGGGAAAAAGAAAAAACCTGCAGCCTGCTTTAATCGTAAGGATGTATAGTTTCTATATTTCCATCCTTATCTATGTTGAGCTTCGTGTATTTCACACATCTCTCGTGTGTAATCCCCCCCGAAAGCTCACAATCATGGTAGAAGATATACCATTCACCATCTATCTCTATTATTGAATGATGCGTCGTCCATCCCAGAACCGGCTCCATTATACGTCCTTTGTATCTGAATGGTCCCCCAGGTGCCTCCGACTCAGCATAACAGATATAATGTGTGGTTCCAGTCGAATAAGAAAGATAATACTTTCCATTGTATTTGTGCATCCAGGGTCCTTCAAAATATCTTCTCTCCTCATCCCCTGCCTTTAACGCATCACCGTTCTCATCTGTTATCACCAAATGTCTTGGAGAAGAGACAAATTTTGTCATGTCATCCGAAAATTCAGCAAACATCGGTCCTAATGCATTATCCTCTCCGGATGGTCTTTTCTCACCCGGATTGAAAGATCCCGTCTGCCACATCTCCAGCTGCCCTCCCCAAAGGCCTCCGTAATAACAGTATATTTTCCCGTCGTCATCTAAAAATACTGCCGGATCAATACTGTAGCTTCCCTGGATATAATCATCCTGAGGCTTAAAGGGACCTGCTGGCGAATCAGACTCCGCAACTCCCAGTCTGAAAATGCCATCCTTATCCTTTGCCGGAAAGACAAGATAATACTTTCCGTTTTTATATACAGCATCGGGTGCCCACATCTGTCTGGATACCCATGGAACGTCATGTTGTGACAGAGCCAGACCATGATCTACGCATTCTGAATCAAGGTCATCCATGGACAGAATGTGATAATCTTCCATTATATATTGTTCTCCGTCATCATCATCCGGAACATCGTGAACCACATCATGTGACGGGTAGATATAAATCTTGCCTTCAAAAATATGTGCTGACGGATCTGCTGTGTAAATTGATTCAATAAGCGGTTTTCTTTCGTTAGGTCGTCTCACTTTTCTCCCCCTGAACCTTGAATTAGTCTGTGTTCAAGCTGAATTTTTTTATTCCTATCCTGACGATTTGCATATCTTCAGGGAATATATCATAATTAAATTTTAAGTTTGTATAAAACATCTTTAATTGAGGTATCATATGGCCAAACAATCCACACCGCCGGCAAAATACAGTCAGCCCATCCGTGATTATGTCGGTCGTACCGTAAAAGACGATAAAGAGATTGTCGATTTTGTTCCGAACTCTCACCTGCGGATCTGGTATAACACTCAGACAGAAGGTTATACTATGCATCATCACAGTGCAGCTGAGATCATTTTCTGTGTAGAAAACTCTTATCAGGTCGCCGTTGGGAACAAATTATATAATCTTAAGCCGGACGATATCCTGTTTATCCCGCCTGAAACCCTTCACTCAATTAAGGGCAGTGAAGGAATACGTTTCATATTTCTTATTGACCCGACACCTCTTCGCGATTTCATAGATTACAACATCGTCGAGACCGTCACTATGCACCCGCTCCTGCTATCTGAAAAAAGCCATCCTATGCTTTACGAAAGAGTAAAGCTTCACCTTCAGGAGACAACAGAAATTTATTTTAGATCTCAGAGTATGTGGGAACTCCAGATCTTCTCAAGGCTGATACAAATGTATGCAGATATAGGAAAATATAACTTCAGCCGCAAGGAGCCATATAACGAAGATGAGCACTCGCGTCAATATTATGAAAAATTTGCCAATCTGCTTAAATACACCGACTCCCATCTTAACGAGGAGCTGTCACTTGACTGGGCTGCGGACTATACAGGCTTTTCAAAATACCATTTTCTCCGCCTGTTCAAGGAATATACGGGAATGACCTACTATGATCATCTCTCTCACAAGCGTATTCAGGCCGCCCAAAAACTGCTCTCTTCAAGCGAAAGCGTAACAAATATTGCTGTCCGGACGGGATTCAACAACCTTACCTCGTTTAGCCGGAGCTTCAAAAAACTCACGGGAATGTCTCCTACTCAATACAGGAACCGCAGGGAAGAGCTGGATCACCATGGTATGAGCAAACAGATAATTCCGCTCTCCGCCCCCGAAACATTCCAATAGCTCTGTCAGCCTTTCACACTTCCAAGCGCTACACCTGCTATAATGTACTTTGACAGCAACAGGTATACGATGATAAGCGGCACTGCAGTAAGTGTGAGACCCATGTATATCGATCCATATTCTGTTTTGTAAATATCTCCGCGAAGCAGTGATATCATTATTGGAAGTGTATATTTCTTCTGATCCGTAAGCAGGATCAACGGAGTAAACAGGTTGTTCCAACTTGAAACAAAGCTGAATATGGCCTGTGTCGCTATAGCAGGCTTCATTATCGGAAGAGCTATCTGATTGAATATGAAGAACTCTTTTGCCCCATCTATCCTTGCTGACTGAACTATCTCAAGCGAAAGAGCCGGTTTCATATACTGTCTCATGAAGAATACCATGGACGGCGAAGCTATTGCCGGAAGAATAAGCATAGATAAATGGTTCGTCATGTGTATCTTATATACCATCTGATAAAAACCGATCATAGTTATCTGCGCCGGTATCATCATGATACCCATAATAAAGCTGAAAAAAACATTCCTTAACTTCCACTCATAAACAACCAGAGCATATGCTGTCAAAGTAGAAAAGTATGTAGCCAGTAATGTCGCTCCTACTGAAACTATCAGGGAATTTACAAATCCGACTGCCGGATTAAAACTCTTACCCAACAGAATTTTCAGGTTATTACCGAAATATGTTGACGGAATAAGAGACACGGCATGCTGCTGTATTTGCGTTGTTGATCTTGTCGAGTTTACGATCATTATCACGAAAGGCATAAGGCTCAGGATCGCCAAAAATACGCAGAGGATAAAGATGATCGTCTTTTTTACGGTCTGACTCTTACCCATTTTTTGCCTCCTTCATCTTTTTACGCTGTGCTTTTATCTGCTGTCTTTCTATCCTTCGCATTTCAGCCTCATCTCTGTCTCGAAGCGCATAGAACAACAGAGCAGAGACGGCTACTATTATCACAAACATTATCATGCTCGTAGCAGCTGCCCTGTTATACAGATAACCTCCGCTGAAGGCTTGATTGTAAATAAAAACTCCGACTGTGAGCGTTGCATTATCGGGTCCACCCATAAGAAAGAGTTTTGGTATATCAAACATGTTCAATCCGCCGATAAGGCTTGTTACCAGAGTGAACAGTAGAATTGTCTTTATATTGGGAATGGTCACAAACCAGAACTTCTGCCATCCGTTTGCTCCATCAACCTCTGCCGCCTCATATATTTCAGGACTAATACCCAAAATTCCGGACACCAGAATGATCATTGTATATCCATACCACATCCAAGTCTGAATAAAAATGACTATATTCTGCGCTATATCTTTCTTTACCAGAAAGTTATAGGGTTCTTTCAAAAACCCAAACCTGATCATCAGATCATTCACCGGTCCCATAGGATATCCAAAAAATGAATAAAACAGGATAGCCACTGTAGCCGCTGTGATGATATTAGGCATATAAAACAGAACCTTAAAAGCTCCTTCCCCCGGACTCTTAAATCTGTTGTCGGTAAACCACGCCGCCAGAAGAAGTGCCAAGGCAAGCTGAGGAATAAAATTACTAATCCAAAGTTTTAAGGTATTGCTGAAAGCCGTGTGGAATGTAGGACTTGCAAGTATTGCCTTATAATTTGCAAATGGATCCGACAGGAAATGAATCGATGTATTTCCAATGCCTTTAAGATCCGTGAATCCGATCACAGCCGTATATAGTGTCGGATAGAGTGAAAAAATCAAAAACGCGATCAAGAACGGTAAGCTGAAGAAATATCCGTACCTCGCATAGCTGAAAGTATTTTTCTTTTTCTTTTCCATCAAAGACCCCCGATTTTTCAAACGGGGCGGGCTCTGCCCGCCCCTTGCAAAAACCTTCTTACCCTGAATACCGATTAAGGTGCATCAATACCAAGCGTATCGGAAACTGTCTGCTTGAAGTCCTTGATAGCATCTTCTCTGCTCTTTTCACCAGCTGCATAAGCACGAACCTGATCTCTCCAGATAAGGTTTATGTTCTCATCATACTGAGTGAGGTTCTTACCATTTGCATAGCTGTTTGCAGGTACAAAATAATCAAACATATTCTGTCCGCCGAGGAATTCGAGTGATCCATCTGACTTATCCATTACAGTTCCGGAAGCAACTGAGTCCTTTGTTCCTCCCTCGCCGTTAAGTGTGCCGTTTGCCCACTTATACTGAAGACCGTCGTCTGTAGAATCAAGAGTGATCCACTGGATGATATCCTTAACAGCTGATACCTTGTCTGCATCCATGTTCTTGTTTGCAAGAAGCCATGTGCCACCCCAGAAGAAACCTATAGGTGAATCGCAGATAGCCCAGTCGCCATATGTTCCTTCGCCAGCCTTCTCTCCGCCGCAGTTAGGAGCAAGCGTGTAGTTGATAAGCCATGCGGGTCCGAAGAAACCAAATACCGGCTTAGCGCCTTCGCCCTTCATATCAGCAAACCATGCATCCTGCCAGTCCTGAGTCTGATTTGACCAGCCGTTATCTGTAAGATTCTTGGAAATGTCAAGGAACTCTTCCCTCTTAGGATCGATCTGAAGAGCGCCGCTGTCATCGAGCCAGCCCTTGTCAGAGCTATTCTCAACCGCATGCCAGATGTCTCCGTCGCCAGATACAATAGCATCGCCCTTGTCTGCAAGAGTCTTTGCTGCTTCCCAGAACTTGTCCCATGATCCTGATCCACCGCCAATGATCTTTGAGATCTCTGCCGGATCATCAGTGCCAAACACATCCTTAGCTATAGAACGACGATAAATGAAAGCACCGCCGGTAGCCTGATATCCGAGTGCATCGATATCACCGTTGGTGTTAGTTCCTATATCCATGGAGTACTGAGCTATGTTTGATGCCTTGGTCTCTGCATCGATATCTATGCCGAGATCCTTGTAAGGCATAGCATAATCCTGCATATCGCCTTTTGAATATTTAAGGATGAATGCTGCCTCTGCGCAATAGATGTCAGGCTGCTCTGCTCCGCCTGCCTGAAGTGCTGCGTCAAGTGCCGGCTGATAAGCGCCTTCAGTTGTCGCAATTATTGTAGAGTTAATCGTATAAGGAAAATCAGGGTGATCTGCAACATACTTGTCAATCATTCCCGGAACCTCATCCGTGAATGCCCAAACATTTATTGTACCGCTTCCTCCGCCTGAAGCAGGAGTTGCGGTGTCTGTTGTTGCGTCAGCCGCTGTATCAGCCGCTGCATCTGCCGTGTCTGCAGCATCTGCTGTATCAGCCGCGGTATCCTCTGTACCAGAATCTGCCGCAGGAGCTGCATCAGTAGCTGCAGGAGCTGCTCCTCCGCATCCTGCCAGGATTGTTGCTGTCATAGCGCAGGACAGGATGATCGCCATTAACTTTCTTTTCATATTTCCTCCTTTTCCGTGCCTAAGCACCAGTAAATGTTTAGTGATAACGGTCCCAAACGCCGATTATCACGCTATATTACCTTTTATATCATTATAACTTAAACGATATTGTACAAAAATTGCTTTCAATTTTTCATTTTTTGTCAATATGAACAAAAATTCCGGAGCGAAACGTTTTTTGTTGTATAATTTGATATATGAATAGATTTTTTAATCCCGATAACCCTGTAACGATCCTGCTATCTAGAACTTTTGAGTTGATACTGTTAAATATATGTTTTGTGATTGTCTGCCTTCCTGTATTTACTATAGGTCCTGCTTTATCTGCCCTTTATGCTGTCACCCTGAAAATGGCAGACGGCGATTTTGGCTATACCACCGATATCTTTTTTTCATCATTTAAAAGGAATTTCAAACAGGGAGTTCAACTTTGGCTGATATTGCTTTCCGCCGGACTTTTCTTATCGTCAGATATATACGTTATATTCTTTAT
>CADCRB010000137.1 GCA_902803745.1 uncultured Lachnospiraceae bacterium | reverse complement strand
GGATACCGGCATAGAACTTAATACCCCACGGTCATCAGAAGGACTGTGGCAAAAAAGATACCGCACCTACATTATGCGCAAAGCAGAAATGCTAAAGGACTGCAGGGACTGTGCCGCCATACTTACTGATCTGAACGATCCTGATTTTCTCTTTGATATAAAGCTCAGGAGCGATCCAAACCTCTCGACAACTATGAAACATATGTTAGAAAATGCTTCAGACTATAAGAATGTTTCCATAGAAACGGACGATTCAATAGACTCCAGCCTGAAGATACGCATTAGCGTAAAAGAAACGGGAGAGTGTATTGTAGACGAATTATTTGATCTATAAATACGGGTATAAGAAAACCCCGGAAAACACAAATTGTTTCCGGGGTTTGGGCATTCATTCTTTTTCGCTTAACGTTTCGAGAACTGAGGTGCGCGTCTTGCAGCTTTGAGACCGTACTTCTTTCTCTCCTTCATACGAGGATCTCTTGTCAGATAACCTTCCTTCTTCAGTGTAGGACGGTAGTCATTATCTACCTCCAAAAGCGCTCTGGATATCCCATGTCTTATGGCTCCGGCCTGCCCTGTGTATCCACCTCCCTGAACATTCACAAGTACATCATATTTGTCTAAAGTACCTGTAGCGACAAGAGGCTGACGTACTATGGTCTTCAGAGTCTCCGGTCCGAAATAATCGTCAATATCTCTTTTGTTTATGGTGATTTCACCCTTACCAGGCATCAGATATACTCTGGCTATGGACTTCTTTCTCCTGCCTGTGCCGTAATATCTCTCTGTTATTTTTTTTCTTGTAGCCAATGTCACACCCTCCTAATCAGAACTTAAGCTCTTCAGGCTTCTGTGCCGCCTGCTCGTGCTCAGGTCCCGCATAAACAAAAAGCTTTTTTGCCATCTGACGGCCAAGAGTCCCTTTTGGAAGCATTCCTTTTACCGCATGCTCAATAACAAACTCCGGCTTCTTTGCAAGCTTCTCCTTCAAGGGCACCTGCTTCAAACCACCAACGTATCCACTGTGAGTTGAGTAGAGCTTCTGCTCCATCTTTTTTCCCGTAACCTTGATCTTAGCGGCATTGACTACGATCACATAGTCACCCGTATCAAGGAAAGGAGTATATGTAGGCTTATTCTTTCCACGGAGTACACTGGCTATGTTTGCAGCAAGACGACCGAGAGTCTGTCCCTCTGCATCTACAACATACCATTTTCTCTCTATGGAAGAAGCGCTTGGCATATATGTATCCATTTTCCGATCCCTCCAAATATTCTTTATAATTCTCAAGTATCTGTATCGTTATTTTCTGCCAGACTTGGGGCAAAGTCCGTGCAAATCAAGATTATAAGTCCGCTTAAAGTCCTTTGTCAAGGATTTTAGCGTTTCGTAATTATTCCTTCGCTCGAAATCTCTACATTATCTGCACTTCTGGATAACTCATCGGAAAGGATCCTGCTGTAATCGGGATCATCCTCATAAAGCATAGATGTAAAACATCCCTTCTGAATGCAAGGTATAAATCTAAGCTCTTCCAGCTCGCCCGCATTTACGGTGGCCTCTATCATACATGAATCAAGCGTTTTAGAATTAAACCAAAAATTACCCATGGAGTAAACCACTGGTACATCATCGATATACTCAAATCCCTGAAGCACATGAGGATGCGCACCAATGACAAGGTCTGCTCCGGCCTCAACGTATTGCCCGGCAAGTTCCTTTTGAGAGGCCTCATACATATGCTCGTTTTCAGTACCCCAGTGAACAAACGCTATTGTAAAGTCCGCATTTTCATCTGCTTCGCGTATTACTTTCAGGTATTTCTCCGGATCCAGAGTACGCAATACTCCCGGTTCTGTTTCCGTAGCCTCTTTTGTATCAGGAGGAAGAGATCTCTCTATCTGAGTTGCAGCTGTAAACGCGATAGTCATCCCACCTGCTTCAATATACTGGGGCGTCATAGCTTCCGATATGTCATGACCTGCTCCAACGTACCGGATATTTGCTCCAGACAATGTATCAAAGGTGTCAAGTAGTGCATCAGGTCCATGATCGTAGGCATGGTTATTTGCAAGACCTACAATGTCAACCCCAAGTTCCGTCAGATACCGAACAGTGGAAGGATCTGCCCTGAAGGTAAATTTCTTATCAGGAGTGGGGGTGCCTCTGTCAGAGTACGGAAACTCATTGTTGATCATAGTGATATCGGCTTCCTGCATAGCAGTTCTTATATTCTCATCCAAAGCCTCGGATATCTCTCCGCCTCGTCCGGCAAGCGCGTTCATATTTGCATATCTTTTATCGAAGTTCATATCACCTGCAAAGATTATTTTTACAGGCTCATACTCTATTATATCCTCCGAAACTGTTTCTTCTGCAGGCGTCTCTGTCTCTACTTCGACCATGACATCATCGGTCACATCCTGCATTACAGGTTCAGCAGGAGCAGAATACTCCGTCTCAGGTTCCGATTTTGCTTCATAAATCTCAAGTTTCTCGACATTTGAAGGCTCAGTATTGCCTGCAACTCCGGGAATAGGAATATCTTCCGCGCTGCAACCGGCTGTCATCATCAGCAAATATAAGATTATAGCAAAAGCCCCGCCTGTCCGGCGGGGCTTCTCAAATATACTCATGAGAATCTCTGATTATTTATCCTTACGCCGGGGCCCATCGTGGGTGCGATCGAAACGCTTTTAAGATATTGTCCCTTAAGAGCAGAAGGCTTAGCCTTCATTATCGCTGACATAAGAGCGTCAAAATTTTCCTTTAGCTTTGCTGACTCAAAAGAAGCCTTTCCAACAGGAACATGAATGATATTTGCCTTATCAAGTCTGTACTCAACTTTACCGGCCTTAATATCCTTAACTGCATTTGTGACATCCATAGTGACAGTTCCTGCCTTAGGATTCGGCATAAGTCCCTTAGGGCCCAGCACCTTACCAAGACGTCCTACTACTCCCATCATATCAGGTGTAGCTACTACAACATCAAAGTCAAACCAACCGTCATTCTGGATCTTGGGGATGAGCTCCTCACCTCCCACATAATCAGCTCCTGCTGCCTGAGCCTCGTCAAGCTTTGCACCCTTCGCAAACACAAGAACTCTCACGCTCCGTCCAGTTCCGTTTGGAAGCACCACAGCTCCCCTAACCTGCTGCTCAGCATGCCTTCCATCGCAGCCTGTTCTCAAATGAACTTCGATAGTTTCATCAAATTTTGCCGTAGCAACCTTTTTTACCAATTCTATAGCCTCATCCGGCTCATAAAGCTTTGAACGGTCGATCAGCTTTGCAGCCTCGACGTATTTCTTTCCGTGCTTCATCCAGGCTCCCTCCTTACTTTTCGACCTCGACACCCATGGATCTTGCGGTGCCGGCTATCATACTCATTGCCGCTTCCAGAGATGCCGCGTTAAGATCGGGCATCTTTGTCTCTGCTATCTCCTTACACTTCTCCTTTGACAGAGTAGCAACCTTCTGTTTATTTGGCACACCTGATGCCTTCTGGAGATTGCATGCCTTCTTAATAAGCACTGCGGCAGGCGGAGTTTTTGTAATAAACGTGAAGCTCCTGTCTGCATATACTGTGATGACTACAGGGATAAGCACATCTCCCTTGTCCGCAGTCTTTGCGTTGAACTGTTTTGTAAATTCAACTATGTTGACACCATGCTGACCGAGTGCCGGTCCTACAGGCGGTGCCGGTGTTGCCTTACCGGCGGGGATCTGAAGTTTGATATAACCTTCTACTTTCTTTGCCATCTGGCTCCTCCTTTTTAATACGCACATTTTGTGCATTGTGGTGTTCGCGGGCGAGTTTCCTCCCTCCCACTATATAAACTCAATATGCCATTATTGCTTCGGATTGTACCAATCTTTTGCGGCACAAAAGCCTAATGCATAAGGTTTATCTCGTCAAATGAAATATCCACCGGTGTCTCTCTTCCAAAGAGCTCCACCATGAGTGTAGCAGTGCGCTTGTTCATATCCATCTTTGCAATAGGTCCGGTAGTTTCTCTCCAAGGTCCGGCAACCACACGCACCATATCGCCTTCTTTGAAGTTTACAGTCATATTCTCGACATGGATACCCAGCGGTTTCATTTCTTCCTCGCTAAGAGGAACCGGCTTGCTTCCGGGTCCAACAAACCCCGTCACGCCTCTTGTATTTCTAACAACATACCAGGTATCGTCATCCATTATCATATTGACCAAAACATACCCGGGGAACAGCTTCTTCTCTACTTCCTTACGCTGACCATTATCCTTGATCTCGATCACCGTCTGGGTCGGAACACGCACCTCCACTATCTTGTCCTGCAGATGCCGGTTTTCTATCGCCATTTCAATGCTGGACTTCACTTTATTCTCATATCCCGAATATGTATGGGCTACATACCAGCGTGGTTCATTCTCAGCCATATCCGTCTCCTGCTCTCACTTGATCACGAAATTAATTCCGTACTGCAAGCCCCTGTCTATAACAGCAATAAGAGCAGCAGTGATCACCGTTATGGTGACTACTGCTATTGACTGCTTGGTAAGCGTCTCTTTTGTGGGCCAGATTATCTTTGAAAACTCTGCCTTAACACCCTTCCAAAAGGATGCCGGTTTGCTTCCGACAGCGGTTTTACTTATATCGTCCATATATGATACCTCTGCTTTAGCGCCTTACCTACTTAGTCTCTTTATGGGTTGTATGTTTCTTGCAGAATTTACAATACTTCTTGATCTCCATCCTGTCCGGATGTGTCTTTTTGTCCTTTGTGGTATCGTAGTTACGGTTCTTGCACTCCGTACATGCAAGCGTGATCCTTGTGCGCATCGTATCTCCTCCGTATGTTTCTTACAAAAAAGTGTAAAAAAATAAGACCCAAAGTCTTAAGCTTTAAGAATATATCACGTTACATAGTGCTTGTCAACAGGCTTTTAGTCTGCTACGTTTTTTATTCCAGAACTCTTACAGTCTCAAGCGCCCTGGCTATGACCTGATCCATATCATAATATTTGTACTCGCCAAGACGCCCCCCGAATATCACGTTCGTTTCTTTATCTGCCAATCCCCTGTACTTCTGATACATTTCACTGTTTCTGCTGTCATTTACGGGATAATACGGCTCATCCCCGGGATTCCACTCAGAGCTGAATTCTTTTGAAATGACAGTTTTAGGCAGATCCGCCCCATTCTCATCTTTTCCAAACTCGAACCACTTATGCTCTATGATCCTTGTCCAGGGTGTATCCGGATCTGTGAAATTCACAACTGCATTCCCCTGATAATTTGGCATATCGAGAATCTCCTCTTCAAACCTTACCGAACGATATTCCAGATAACCCAGTCTATAGTCGAAATATGCATCTATGGGCCCGGTATAGATAACATGCCGAGCCTCAGAATCATAATTATCCTTATCGTCCAGATAGTCGGTTGCCAGCCTCACCTCAATCCCGGAAAGCATTTTTTCAATAAGGCTGGTGTATCCACCTACAGGGATCCCCTGAAAGCGCGCATTAAAATAATTATTGTCAAAAGTAAACCTGACCGGAAGTCTTTTTATGATAAACGAAGGGAGCTCCGTGCAATCTCTTCCCCATTGCTTTTTTGTATAATCCTTGATCAGTTTTTCATATATATCCCTTCCCACGAGAGATATCGCCTGTTCTTCAAGGTTATCTGGCTCATGGGTGATCTCGCCCCGCTGTTCCTCTATCTTACGTCTTGCCTCATCGGGAGTCACGACCCCCCACATTTTGTTAAAGGTATACATATTAAACGGAAGAGAATAGAGCTCTCCCTTATAATTTGCCACCGGCGAATTGGTATATCGATTAAACTCCGCAAATCTGTTCACATATTCCCAGACAGCTCTGTCATTAGTATGGAAGATATGCGCTCCATATCTGTGAACATTTATCCCTTCTACCTTTTCAGTATAAATATTGCCGCCTATATGGTCGCGCCTGTCAATCACAAGGACCTGTTTTCCTGCATCCGTAAGTTCTCTCGCCGCTACCGCTCCGAAGAGTCCTGCGCCTACTATCAGATAATCGTACATTGATTCCTCCTCTATATTTCCCCGTCAGGCTCCCAGATTTCCCGCCTTCCATATCTGCAAAGCATCTCACCGGCTCCAATGATAATAAAAACAATAGGCGTACATATTATCTGCTGATAGCAAAAGAAATTATGTACCATGTACGCAGCAATGCACATTGCAGGAGCAAGAGTCTCCGGCTGCTCAGCGCTCCTTTTGATAAAACGAATAATCCCATATACGAAAATCCCAATATAAAAAAACGTACCAACCAGGCCAACATTTATAATCGCGTTAAGCCACTCATTATGCGCGCAGGTCAAAACCGTACCCTGCCCCCATTTGGCATTCAGCGGTTCCGAATAGAATCTGTAAACCTCGTTATAAAAACCATCCGGGCCGGCCCCGAAAATTTTCCTGACGAAATCTGTTTTAAAAAATGTTCCCACTGCAGCTATCCAGGACAGCCCTCTGTTATTCCCCCATTCATAGTTAAATACAAGATAGTTATCGTCCGATCCAAAAGCTGTCCCCGAAAAAACCCCCATAGTATTCAATGCAATATATATTATACAGAATAATACCGCAGCCGCCGTAAAACAAAGTACGGCTATACGCACAAAAGAATATTTTCTAATATCAAATCCACTATCAGTGTATTTCATAGAATACCCTGTCAGAAGACCCACAGATATCGCCAAAAGGACCCAGCATATCGGTCCTATGGAGAGCGCCCTCATTATACCAGACAAAACCAGC
>CADCRB010000136.1 GCA_902803745.1 uncultured Lachnospiraceae bacterium | reverse complement strand
ATCAAATTCCCTTTCAGGAAAAGCGTATCTGTGAAAGGGACTTATATTATTGCTTCCAGCTCCGTTTTAAGCTTTTCTATCATAGCAGCCTCATGCCCTGTGGTATGATGCGCGCTTTGGATGATATCATGCACTCTTGCTGTGCAGTCATCTATATTATCATTTATCACGAGATAATCATAGTCCTTCACGCTCTGCACTTCTTCGGACGCCCTTTTCATCCTTTTTGCTATGACTTCATCCGTCTCTGTGCCTCTGCCTTTGAGTCTGTCATAGAGCTCCTGTGCAGAGGGCGGTGTAAGAAAGATCAGCAGGGTATCGGGATATTTTTTCTTTATCTGCATAGCTCCCTGAAGCTCGATCTCCAGGATCACATCCCTGCCTTCGTCCATCTTGCTGAAGACGAAATCCTTCGGTGTGCCGTAGTAATTGCCTACATATTCGGCATATTCCAAAAGGGCATCGGCTTTTATCATCTCTTCAAACTGTTCCCTGGTCTTGAAGAAATAACTTACGCCTTCTTCTTCTCCGGGTCTGGGGGCTCTTGATGTGGCTGAGATCGACAGGGCATAATTATCATGCTCTGCTATAAGCTTTTTCATCACTGTCCCTTTTCCGGAGCCTGCGAACCCCGAAACGACTGTCAGTATACCACGACCGGTGTGTGACATACAAATCCCCCTTTAATAAAAAAATAATGCAGCTTCCGCAATCCTTCCTTGCATCTCCCTATCCTTAGAATAAAAGCTGATATAACTATTCGGAATCCGCGCTGTCGCGCTGCTTCCTCATAGTTCCTGGCATTTCTGATGTCCAGGCAATTTCGGACGCAAGCGTCCAAATTGCCTGTCCATCGAAATCGGGCTTTTATTCTATGTTTTGGACTTGTTCTCGTATTTTTTCTATGACTGTTTTCAGCTCGATGGCTTTGTCGGTCAGGGCAAGGTCACCGGACTTGGAGAGTGTGGTATTGGCCTCCCTGTTCATCTCCTGCGTGATGAAATCAAGCTTTCTGCCGCAGGCGCCTCCATTAGACAGAGCGTCCTGCATAGCCTTTACATGGCTTTTAAGTCTGACTATCTCCTCATCCACGCATATCTTATCAGCATATATCGTAACCTCAGTCACGATGCGCGCCTCGTCTGCTTTTACATCCAGAGTGGACAGCATATCCTTCAGCTTTTCTTCGAGCTTTTTTCTGTATTCTGTCACGATCTCGGGAGAATGGCTTTCTATAAACTCCACGTATCCTGCCATTTCGTCAAGCTTTTTTAGGAGATCTGCTCTCAGATTCTCACCTTCTTTTTCTCTTGCCGATACGAATTTTTCGCATGCGATACGCACTGCTTTCTCGAGGGATTCCCAAAGCTCGTCCTCGTCAGCCTCGACATCCTCCATTGTGAAAACATCAGGAAATCTTGCCAGCACGGAAAGTCTGATGTCATTGGCCACGCCAAACTCTTCCGCCATCTCAGTCAGGTATTTCATGTAGTCATGCGCAAGAGCCGGGTTATATTTTACAGTCTCCGCTGCATCATTGTAGTCCTCGAGCGAAACGAAAACATCGACCTTGCCGCGCTCCATGTATTCCTTCATCACGTTCCTGATATTTGCTTCGAAGGCAGAGAGTTTCCTCGGAAGCTTCACCGTAGCCTCCAGATATCTGTGGTTGACCGCCTTGATCTCCACAGTGAATTTCCTGTTATTCTCAGTTACTTCGCCCCTGCCGAAGCCTGTCATGCTTTTTATCATATCCATCTTCCGATATTCATTAATTAATAAATGCCATCACAGCATCACCATCAGTTAAGGTACTGTAAATATTTATTCTACACCCCTCTCAATTTCTTTGGCAAACTGCCGTCTGAAGCTGCACCGGCATCACAGTCTTTTCCGGTCTTTGCAGGTGAAACTTTCAGCTCCGTCTGCGGTCGAGATCTCTGGATATCTTCATCCCGAGGTACTGGAACAGCTGCACCAGCAGCACGAGGATTATGACGCAGGGCCAGAGGATATTGGGCTGCCATCTGTTGTAGCCATATCTAATGGCTATGCTTCCGAGGCCGCCTCCGCCCACGGCTCCTGCCATTGCCGAATATCCAAGTATGGTTCCGAAGGCGATCGTCACACCGACAAGCAGAGATGTCCTCGCCTCCGCCAGCAGGACATTCCAGATTATCTTAAAGGTTCCGGCCCCCATAGACTGCGCCGCCTCTATCACGCCGTGATCGACTTCCTTGATAGAGGACTCCACCATACGTCCTATGAAGGGAGCTGCCGCAATGACCAGAGGCACTATAGTCGCTGCCGTGCCATAGCTCTTTCCCACTATGGCTCTGGTCAGCGGAATAAGAACGACCAGGAGAATGATAAACGGAACGCTTCTCAGCACATTCGTAATAACGTCCAATATTTTGTACAGCATCGGATGAGGCTTGATCCCGTCTGTATCTGTGACCGCAAGGAGAACTCCCAGCGGCATCCCCAGAATATATCCGAAAAAGGTGGATACTCCGACTATTATCACAGTCTCCCACAGTCCCTGCAGTATCATCAGGATCTCCTGTTCAGTCCACATAGTTTACCTCCTCTGCTCCGAGATTCTTCTCCTTGAAATATTCTACCATCTTATCAGCGATCTCCTTATTGTCGGGAAGCTGCAATATCATTTCACCCTTCGCATTGCCGTTTATGGTCTGTGTGTTCGCATAAAGGATGTTGACGGGAGTGCGGAGCTCGAGTGTTATATTCCCTATGATCGGCTCGAAAGCGCTCTTTCCGTCAAAGACGACTCTGATCTGTCTGTCCGAGCGCATATGTCTGATATGCGCGGTTTCGGAGAATACAAGCTTTTTTGCCTCCTCCGTCTTCGGAGCACGGAAAAGCTCCTCCACTGTGCCTTCTTCGACTTTATTGCCATGGTCAAGCACAGCCACTTTATTGCATATCTCCTGAACCACGCTCATCTCGTGGGTTATGATCACCACCGTGATGCCCATATCGCGGTTTATATTCTTTATAAGCTCAAGTATCGACTTGGTAGTCTGCGGATCCAGGGCCGAGGTAGCCTCATCGCAGAGAAGGATCTTGGGATCAGATGCCAGGACTCTCGCTATGGCGACTCTCTGCTTCTGTCCGCCGGAAAGCTGGGCAGGATAGGAAGCGGCTTTTTCCGTAAGGCCCACTATGTCCAGATATTTCTTTGCTTTCTCCCTTGCGGCCTTCTTAGTCTCGCCTGCGATCTCCAGAGGAAATGCCACGTTATCAAGGACATTTCTCTGCATCAGGAGATTGAAATGCTGGAATATCATGCCTATCTCGCGGCGCTCGACCGAGAGTTCCTTATTTGACAGGCTCATCATGTCCTTACCGGCCACATAGACCTTGCCTTCTGTGGGTCTTTCGAGCAGATTAAGACATCTTACCAGTGTCGATTTTCCTGCGCCGGAGAGTCCTATTATGCCGAATATATCACCCTTTTCTATTTCAAGGTCGATGTTCCTTACGGCTTCGACCTCACCGCTGCCGGAAACGAACGTTTTGCTCACGTTTTCCAGCTTTATCATTACCTCGCCCATTTACGCGCCTTCTTTCCTGTTTTTCACAATATACTACCACATAATAAAAGCACTTTGCGAGTGTTTTGTACTCGCTTAGTGCGTATTATACCTGATCACTTAACGAGAGCAAGCTTTTGCGCCGCT
>CADCRB010000135.1 GCA_902803745.1 uncultured Lachnospiraceae bacterium | reverse complement strand
GTCCGGTGACCTATATACGTCCGGATCAGGATTATCCGCCGTTCCTTCTGATCCATGGCGATATGGATTCAGTCGTTCCTTTTGAACAGAGTGAGATCATGTTCCGAAAATTGCAGGAATGCGGTAAACGGGCGGATTTTTATCAGGTCCGCGGCGCCGGACACGGCACCGGATTCTGGACAGAAGAAGTGCTGGATATAACGGGACAGTTCTTTAAAGCTTATGTATAAAAAGCATATGGACAGAAAGGTACTCTCCTAAGGAAGGGAAACCTACGTAAGACGCTGATAAAGTGCTGCTTTAATTGCTCAAATGAAACAAAATTACTTTCTTCAACTGCTGATTTCGTTGAATCAGCAGTTTTTTTATGCTATCATTAAAAGAAACATATGACCGCATTCTCTGTACTTCGAACCGGGAGCATAATAGATTAAAAATATGAATACTAAAAACGAATTAATTAATAAATACTTCCATTCTGAAGAAGAGTTCCCTGTATTGAGCAGGCAAACACATTTTGTGATCAAGAATGGCAAAATCGTGTCTGAGAAGATAGGGATCAATGAGAATTTGATGCATTATGTTCAGGATACAGCGCTGTTAATCTCCAAGATTGATGGATCATTGACGGGCAGCGACACTGCTGAAGACGCATTTGATCATATCGTTTATTTAGATAAATCGGCCCGTCCTGTTTCCTGGCTTGTCAATATGCTTTGGCCATGTTTTGCAGCAGATAAAGGCGGAAAAAAGGCAAAGCGCCCTCACCATACATATGTAAACATTGACCGTTCGCCTTGGTTTCGGAAAGTCGGGATCGATGTTTCAAATGACGGGAGACAGAAAAGTAACGGAGAGCTTGCTACATACAGCGAATTTATCAGCCACAAAGACAAATTGACAAATAGGCATCTTGCGGCTATCAGAAGTCTGTTCATTGCAGGGGGAATTGAATCTGAAGATCCAGATGAAATAATGAAGACCCCGACGATCCTCGATGGCAAACGGCTTTTGATCGTCGATGAAGTCTCACGCACGGGTGCAACCTTACATATCGCAGAGTTTTTATTCAAGGCGGCGATTCCAGAAGCGTCTCATATAGAAGGAACATATTTCTGGCACCCGGCAGAACCGATGATCAAGGTCGGCAGCGAATACGTATTGACAAGCCTTCCTGTCTGGTATGATCCGGACACTTCTTTTGGCAGGGGAATCGGAGAGCTGAATGAAGCATATTATCAGCAAAGATATGAGTATTATCTGGAACTTTCCAAAACGGATAATCGATATGACATTAGAAAAATCCGGACACAGGCCTTCGCGGCATCGGTATACAGTGCGCCTCTTCTACAAGCAGACGGGTCTGTCATGAGCCTGGAGGAAGAGAAGTTTTCCAGAAATTTAGCGACAGACCTTCGGAATTTGGCTGCAGCATACAAAAATGGAACAGTTTTCTTTACACCACCCTCTGAGTGGGATTATGATCGCTGTTATAATGAGGTCACGAGGCAAGGAGCCTTACTGATCCCTGACGATGTGACGCCTAAGGAAGCGGATAAAATCCGGCAGTCAAATAGATTTTACCTTAATATTATCAACGCAATCAAAGAGCTGGGATGATTCTGGTTTCAATAATCAAGATGCTCTTAACTGTTAGAAACGGGTTAAATGAACCAAAATCCAGTGGATAAAATTAAACAACGCATCAGTTTAGGAGGTCGCTATGACATTTCGATTTGCTGAAGAGCCAGACTGTGCATTGATCCTGGACTTCATCCGACGGCTTGCGGATTATGAGAACATGACGGATCAGGTCGTTGCTACGGAAGAACTCCTGAAAGAATGGATCTTTGAAAAGAAGAAGGCTGAAGTACTGTTCGTATGTGAGGGTGGCAAAGAAGTCGGGTTTGCACTCTTTTTCCATAACTTCTCCACTTTTCTGGGGCTGGCCGGAATCTACCTGGAGGATTTGTTTGTCCTCCCGGAATACAGAAAGAAGGGCTATGGAAAGGCTTTGCTGAAGAAACTCTCTAAGATTGCTGTGGAGCGCGGCTGCGGCCGCCTGGAATGGGCCTGCCTTGACTGGAATAAACCAAGTATTGACTTTTATCTCTCGCTCGGAGCTGTCCCGCTGGATGATTGGAAAACCTACAGACTGACCGGGGATACGCTTAAGGAGATGGCCAAATGATGCTGTTCGGAAACATCCATAAAGGACTCGGCGGAGGAATCCGGCAGTATAAGGGTGAATAGAAAACATCGTAACATCAGGAAGGCATATATAGGTTGAGACATGAATATACAGATCTTTGGCACAAAGAAAAGCAGCGATACGCGTAAGGCAGAGCGTTTTTTCAAGGAGCGGGGAATCAAATTCCAGTCAGTTGATCTGAAGGAAAAAGGCTTAAGTAAGGGCGAGTTCTATTCCGTCATGCAGGCTGTCGGGGGAGTGGACGCAATGATCGATCCGGACTGCAAAGACAAAGACCTGCTGGCTC
>CADCRB010000134.1 GCA_902803745.1 uncultured Lachnospiraceae bacterium | reverse complement strand
TAGACCATACCGTTTTCGGTGCGCTTAAGTATTTTCTCCTTTGAAAAAGATGATAGGAAATGATCCAGATCATCAGGATGGATGAGATCCCTGATCTCCCTCTGCGAATCCGCAAAGAAATCCATTCCTACTTTGGAAGTCCCCAGCTGCGAGAAATTATCCGCGGCACTGTAGAGCATATAATTCCCGGTCACGGGGTCCACTGTATAGATTGCGATAAAATTACCCATAAGAGCTGAGATTCTGGAGAAAGTGGTCTGCTCCTCCCTCAGCCGTTCAATGGTCTCCCGGGCCCTCATCTGCGAATCCACGTTATTGACACCTATTATAATATGCTTATCGTCCCGGTTCATGCGTACTATCTTCATATTGACGAAGGTAGGCACTCCATCCTTAAGCAGCCGGTAGGAATGCACGAACACTCCCTGCTCATCGATAGTCTTCATCACGTTTTCCTTGGTCATTATATCAAGGAAACCGGCTCTGTCAGCCTCATATATCATTATGCCGATATCTCTTCTCGCAGCGTCAAAGAAATTATCGCCTCTGCGCTCTGCCGAGAGCGAACGGCCGCCTGCATGTGAGAACTCCACGAAATTATCCGTTTCGGTATTCACATAGTAAAGATACTCATAGTCCGAGGAAAGAGCCTGGGCAACATTGGCAAAAGTCAGCTGCTCTTTTTCGGAAGTGATATCAAGAACTGCCACGACATAAGCGGCTGTCCCTTTGACCGGACTGTCGGTCATCTTCTTCACCATCACATGAATGGTCGTTCCGTCATTCATCGTCTCATTCAGAAATACGCGGCTTCCCTCTTCCCTGCACTGCTCTACCGCTTTGACAAAATCAAATCCGGAGCCATGACGCTCTGCCGCCACAGGATCAGTGAAGTTCTCCTCATTGATCACGAAGAACCGGCTCACAAAATCCCTGTAGGAACTGTTGCAGCGGATGACCTTCATGAATGATCCGTCATACTCTATCAGGGCCATCGGGATCGTATCGAAATAACGCTTCGAAGCCTCGCTGTTATCATTGGAAACGGAATTGATATCATACAGATTGATGGATCCCAGTATGCTGTGGTATCCGGCCTCCGAAGGCTCCTCAAGCCTCAGATCGCCCACATCATTAACAACTCTGTCCCATACTTCCTCAAAAGGTATGGGTTTGCAGAAATAATAACCCTGAAGCCTGGTGCATCCTATCTCCGTAAGGAAATCAGCCTGCTCCGCAGTTTCCACTCCCTCACAGACAGTCTCGATGCCAAGACTCTGGGCCATCCGCATAAGCTCTGTAAGTACTATCCTTGATCTGGGATTATTATCAAACTGCCTCATGAAACGCATATCAAACTTGATCAGATCAAACTTCATCTCCTGAAGCAGATCCAGAGAAGAATATCCGCTTCCGAAATCGTCCATCCAGACCTTGAAGCCGAGCCTTTGGAAACGTTCGATCCTCTCCTTCATAAAATCGAAGTTCTCTCCCACCACGCTTTCAGTGATCTCTATAGTGATAAGGTCCTTTGATATGCCGGCAGTCTCCACGCGGTTATTGATCTCTGAGACGATATCACAGGTCTCAAAATCCGTCCTTGAAAGATTGACCGATATCGGAACTACAGTCACGCCGGCTTCTATCTGCTTTTTCATCCTCTCAAGGATGATATCGACTATATGCAGATCCACCTTATAGATAAGCCTTGTATCTTCAAGGATGGGAATAAAATCCGCCGGAGAAAGCATCCCCTTCTCAGGATCTATCCATCTTGCCAGCGCTTCCTCGTCGCATACCTTTCTTCCTGTCGCCCTGACTATGGGCTGGTAAAAAGCCTTAACCCAGTTTTCATTTATGGCTCTGTCGATATTATCGATGATGTACTGCCTGTTAAGCTCCATAGACAGCATCTTTTTATCGTAATATTCAAAGCACGAATCATTATCATCCCTTTTTGCGGCGCATGCTATCTTCGCCCTGTCGCAGGCAAGGGATACCTCCACGAGTCCCATGGAGTCAAGATAGATCCCGGCTCTTACAGGAAGGGTCTTTCCGCCGTTCATCTTTTTTGCCGAACGGAATACCTTCTTTAGCTTCTTCTCGATGCCTTCAGCCTGCGTATATACCGCAAAATGGTCCTGCCCCAGACGGCTGCTGCATTCCTCTCCGAATACATCACTCAGAATGAAAGCCAGCTCCTTGATCAGCACATCGCCTTCGGAAAAGCCATATCGTTTGTTGTAATACTTCATCCCGCGCAGATTGACGAAGATTATGGCAGACTCCACTCCGTTCTCGTGCATGCTCTTCCGTCCGTTCTCTGCCAGCTTGAAGAAATAAGTCATGCTGGGAAGCCCGGTGAGATGGTCATAATTCATCTCCCTCAATATGCTCCGCTCACGGAATTTCTCATCCACCTCGCCATCCCGCGAATGTCCGGCACGGGTCTCATCGACAAGCTCCGGATTATTCTCGTAGAAGGTGCGTTTGTCATCGTACATCTTCTCATCTGCACGACGGAGCGCCATTCTCACATTGCGGCAGTCGCTCTCCACTGCACCTCCAAGCGCAAAGATGACATTTCCGTATTTTTTACTGTGCTCCCTGATCTGCTCTATCTTCTCATCGAGCTCCTCCTGATCCACATCTGTGATGATGACAGAGAATTCATCACCGCCGGCTCTGAATATGGAACTCTCATTAAATATCTCCTTCAGAGTACTTGCCGCATTCTTGAGCATTATGTCTCCGGAGCTGTGGCCCTCGAGATCATTGACCGCCTTCAGTCCGTTCAGATCAGCGAATATTACACCGACAGATCTTATATTGCTGTCACTGGTATGACAGAGGATATCGACGTAATTATTCATCTCATTACGGTTCATGACCCCTGTCAGCAGATCCTTGGAGCCGAGCAGCCTCAGCCTGTCGAGCAGCAGATAATTGCCAAGCTCCGAGCCCACGATAAAGGTAGTGACCTCAAGAGTCTCCTTTATCAGGCCGGCACGATTCGGATCAAAATTCAGTGCCCACATATATCCTAAAAGCTGATTTCTTGATTTTAATGGGAATAGAACGATGTTTTTAGTACCCGCGGAGGATAAAGACTCATACCAGACCGGATTACGCTCCTTTACGACCTGCATATCCTGCTCATCCTTGGCTATGATGCAGTTGCTTCCGGCTATGGTGGATTCCCATGTTTCCGCGATATCATAGAATTCATCATCAACATAGTTTTCCATGGAAACAAGCGCC
>CADCRB010000133.1 GCA_902803745.1 uncultured Lachnospiraceae bacterium | reverse complement strand
GCTGTTGCAAGTAAAGTGCTAAGTACTTTCTTCTTCATTACTTGAATTCCTCCCTTTTGTTGAAAAATAGTGTTGTTTGATTCCGAAAAAGTTTCCTTAATCGTTTTCGTGATGTAAGTATATTGCAATAATCATAATAATGCAACCCCTTTTTGAATTATTTTTTGGGCAACATTTACATTTTGGGTAAATCATTCAAGAATTTTATATCTGATTTGTCAACTTTGCTCAAGTAAATAACCGAGTTTCCTTAAAGGGTTTCGTAAACAAAATATGAACAGCGTGTTAACGCAAGGTTAACACGCTGTTTCTCAATGTTTTATGATCTTTTTATGATATCTGTCCGGTTACTGTTTGATGTAAACCATCATATATACTGCATTCGGATACATCGTATGAAGCTGATAGTATCTTGTTCCGTCCGTATACCACTGACCTGCAAGAGTCTGATCGAACTCAAGAGGACTCAGGACCACTATCGCACCGCTTGACAGAAGTGCGATCATTCCTGCGGAATAACCTACGGGGGTGCGTCCATATAATTCAAAGTTCATCGGTCTCTGAAGACTTGCGTTCGGCGTATATATATTATTGAAGAACTGACCTATCTCCAGTCCGAATGCATCTCCGGGTGCGCAGCCCATTGATCTTGCCGCATTAGCAAGGATCGTCTTGGCAGCAGGACTTGCTGTCTTGATCTGCGTATAAGGAAGTGCCGGTCCTCCGGCGTTAGTTCCCGTAGCCAGATACTGATTACATCCGTAATAGTACTGGTTATGGCAATGCTCATAATGCTCACAGTAGTGAACACCCTGGATGCTTGCAACTCCGGATCCGATAGCCACTTTCTTCGTAAGTTCATTTCCGATATCAATGGCAAGTATTGTTCCGTTGTTTATATTCGAAACAGGGACAAAGTTAACATAACTGCCACATTTTGCAGGTGTTGCAAATGCTGTCGTAAAAACAGCTGCCAAGGCTATACCCGCTATTATCCTTATTATTCTCCTCTTCATTGAAAAACCCGCCTTTCCGATACTATTTTATGCACGTTTTCCGTGTTATGTCAACAACATTTTGAAGCCATCAGCCCTTAAGTCCGCGTGACTGTCTGTCCATATCCTCCACAACTATGTCGTAGATCTCGCCGAACGTCCTGCAATACTCAAGCACGAGCCACGGCTCGTTCGTGTGATAATGAAGCTTGACGATAGCCTTTTCACCCACTTCATCTTCTCCGCTGTCGCCTGCAACGACCATTGAATCGCCCTTGAACGTCTCAAGGATATGGTCTCTTATCTCATCCACAAGATCATCCGCCACATCGTCGGGATCCTGTCCGTCCTCAACATAGCGGTCAAGTAAAAGCTGCGTATCATATCTGAATTCTATAGTATCCATCTTACTTTTCTCCTTAACAAAATCACATTTTATCGGGTTCCGGATAATCAACTCCGAAAGTCTCAACGGTGACGGTCTTCATTATCTGCGGAGTCTTTGGCCTGTCGGAATAGTCCGTATCTACTGTGGCGATCGCATCTACTATATCCTGTCCCTCGATGATCTTGCCGAAAGCAGCGTACTCTCCGTCAAGGTGAGGACTTGTCTCATGCATGATGAAAAACTGTGAACCCGCGGAATTCGGCATCATGGAGCGAGCCATCGACAGGACTCCCTTAGTGTGCTTCAGGTCATTCTTAAAGCCGTTGCTTGCAAATTCACCCTTTATAGAATATCCGGGGCCTCCCATTCCCGTACCCTCGGGATCTCCGCCCTGGATCATGAATCCGGGGATGATACGGTGAAATATAAGCCCGTTATAAAAACCTTTACTTACCAGTGATACAAAGTTATTAACAGACTGAGGTGCTATATCGGGATAAAGTTCAGCCTTGAATGTATCACCGTTTTCCATTACAAAAGTAACTACCGGATTTTGTGCCATCTTTCTTCTCCTTAAAACTTCAAAATAGTATGATTTTCGGTAAATCCGCTTCATTATAGCAGATACGCGTCAGCCTTTGCAATGAGGATAAGTGATGTTATTATATAGAAATGATGTACACGCTGATGATCATATTACTGCAGATATTTCCCTTGGGATTGCTTGCACTGACATTTATAGGTGCGAAGATCCACAGGAATGACTTTAACGAGGATTATCTTGAACTGACCGAGTCCAAGAAGATCCAGGCCATCGCATGCCTCGGCGTGATACTTCATCATCTCACCCAGCAGATCACGGGCTACGGCGTTGTCCCCAAAGGCCCCGTCACCGTATTCAACTACGCAGGAATATTGTTCACTTCGCTGTTTTTCTTCTATTCGGGCTATGGTCTTATTACGAGCATGCAAAACAAGCCGGGATACCTGAACACATTCCTTACGAAAAGACTGCCCACGGTGCTGATCCCCTTCTGGATCATAAATGTGATATATGTACTATACCGCACCATTGTATATGAGCCGTATGATTTTGCACCCATGCTTAAGCGCATATTGGGGATAATTCTCATAAACGGCAACGGCTGGTTCATCGTAGAGATCGCGATACTTTATATCCTGTTCTACTTCATATTCATGATTGTAAAAAACGAGGATGTCGGCATCGCACTATTGTCTGTCGGCTCGATCCTCATCATCGTATATTCGTTCATGAGAGGTCATGATATCGGCGAGGACTACCACTGGTTCAGAGGCGAATGGTGGTACAACT
>CADCRB010000132.1 GCA_902803745.1 uncultured Lachnospiraceae bacterium | reverse complement strand
CGGAGAGCTTTACGACCGGTATACCCTCTATAGCTCGGCGGCTATGCTTGAGGCTTTTGATATACCGGAATGTCATATTTATGAGCTGTTTTCGTCAGAGAGCGGATGTGTGATCCGTCCTGATGAAAAAGAAGCGGACCGTTTCGCAAATATTCTGGAGAGGATAGATACCGAAACAAGATCTTCCTCCTATGCTTCGCGCCTTGCCGCCAGGATCTTAGTCATAAGATTTCTCATCGAAGCCGGAAGATGCAGGGAGGATTCTTCTCTTGACGTGCCTCTGCGTCTTTCAGAGGACGATAAAATGCTTAAGATCCTCCGCTATATAAATGAAAATCTTACTGAGAATATATCGATAGCCGATATAGCATCACACTTTTATATCAGCAAATATCATATGATGAGATCCTTTAAGGATGCCTTCGGCTGTCCAATGCATGAATACATAGTAAACCGGCGTCTTACCAAAGCCCGTGAAATGATATTAAAGGGGATCGCTCCTGCAGATGCCTGCTATGCCTGTGGTTACGGCAGCTATTCCGCATTTGCAAGAGCGTATAATGACAAATACGGTATGTCGCCCAGACAGACAATAAAAGAAAGCGCGGACTACGGCGCGCTTTCAGATTTCCTTCCGGAATAAAATCAAAAAATGTTCAGCTCATTATCCTTTTCATTACTTCGGCGTGGGTGAGAGTCTCGCTGGTCTTGGCATCTTTGTATTCGTTTTCCTTATTTGACGAAAGCTTTGCCCTTATTCCAAGGTCTGACAACCCTGTCTGGATGTCCTTAAGGTTAGATGCCCCAAGCTTATCCTGAAGCTGCATCATTTCCCTGTTGGTGCCGCCGGATATCTGATCCAGTGCATCATCTGAAAGCTTCTGCGCTGATATTCCTTTCATGTCAGGTACTCCTTTCATATTTGTGATACAAAGAAAATCTTCTCCAAATATTTATACGAAACAGTGAAAAAATTGGCAATATATTTTTTCATTTTTTTATCTGGGGAATATAAGCCTTATGCTCGTGCCGTCTCCCGGATTACTCTCCATCGTGACTTTGGCATTGTGTATCTGTGCCCCATGCTTTACTATTGAAAGCCCCAGCCCTGTGCCGCCAAGCTCCTTTGAATGTGTCTTGTCTACACGGTAGAAGCGCTCAAATACACGATCCTGAGCCTCCTTTGGGATGCCGATTCCGTCATCGGATACTTCTATCCAGGGTTTATTATTATCCCTGCCGATGCGGATGGTGACACTGCCGCCGTCATGGTTATACTTAATGGCATTGTCGCAGAGATTATATATCATCTCCTGTATCAGCTGCCATACGCCCCAGATCTTCTCATGCTCTCCCTCTATAGTCATATTGATGTTCCTTGCGCCGGCCTGTGTACGTAGACTCTCAAGCACTTCTTCAGAGACTTCATAGAGATCTATTGTCTCAAGCTCCCTCGGATCGCCTTCCCGGTCAAGACGTGACAGCTTGATGATATCATCTATAAGCGCGATAAGGCGTCGGGACTCCTTGCCGATATCATCCGCAAGCTTTTTTGTTCTCTCCTCATCGCATTTCCCTTCCCGGATCTCTTCCGCAAAGTCCGAGATCGAGACAAGCGGAGTTTTAAGCTCCTGTGATACGTTGGCGGAGAATTCGCGTCGAAGCTGCTCCTGCGAGCCTGTCTGCTCGCGAATAGTGAGCTTTTGCTCCTGAAGCTTGTCGATCAGCGGTTTGAGCTCGGGATAATAGTCCTCGTCATCAAGATTATCAAGATCCAGTTCGTTTACGGGCTTCAGGATCTGATTGGCCATCCGGAAGGAAATGATCCCGGAGATCAGAAATACAAGGATCAGGACCCAGAGCACCGGACTTACCGAGTGAAATGCAGCCTGAAAGCGGCTCAAAGGTCTGGATAATCTCAGTACTGTGTTATCATCACAGCGGAGAGCGTAATAAATTGTTTTTTCCTTTCCGGATTCGGATTTTCTTATTCCCCTGCCTTCCCCTTCTGCAAGAGCATCCCTGACCTCGGCGCAGTCGCCCTGATTGCGTGCCAGATCCGGATGATCGCTGTCATACAGCTCATTTCCGTCTGATGCTATCCAGGTTATCCGGTTGGCTCCCTTAATGTCCTCGAGATATTCTGTACCCTCCAGCGCAAGTCCGGCAGCTGCATAATCAGCCTCAACCTTCATTGTCTTATAGGTCTCATCCAGGGTCTCGCGGTAACGGAGACCGAAAAAAAGTGAGGTGCAGAGCAACAATACAACTGCGCCCAGCAGAAACGAATGGAAAAATATCTTTTTCGTCATTTTATTACCTCGAACGGCGTCTTATGCCGCAAATCATTTATTTCCTGCATTATGATTATAATTCATGAATCTGTACTAAAGCAACGAAGCAGATGACAGGACTGATGAAAATGTATTATGATACGGCTATGAGTATATCTGAGATCATACAACTTTTTTGCGGTGTTTCTCTGTTCCTTTTTGGAATGTCGCTG
>CADCRB010000131.1 GCA_902803745.1 uncultured Lachnospiraceae bacterium | reverse complement strand
TTTCTTCAACAACTATCGTCCTCAGTTCTACTTCCGTACAACGGACGTTACCGGTGTCATCAACCTTCCCGAAGGAACGGAGATGTGCATGCCCGGAGATAACGTAGAGATGACTATTGAGCTGATCCATCCTATCGCAATGGAACAGGGACTTACATTCGCTATAAGAGAAGGCGGACGTACAGTAGGATCAGGAAGGGTTGCCTCCATCATAAAGTAATCGCGACAGACAAAGTGATTAATGAAGAGACTCCCGGACGTATCGCCCGGGAGTTTTTTTCTAGATTATTGATTTTCATCAGAAAATCAATAATCGTATTGGACCAGGTCCTTGCGAAGCAAGGGGCGTGTCCCGCAGAATGCGGGATTCTTGCGCGAAAATCCGTTTTCTCGCGCAAGAAGTCATGAATGATCCGGGAAAGATAATGGTCATTATTTAGATGGTTTTGCGCTAAGGCGCCTGAAATAAGAAAGGAGAAATAATTATGAAATGGGTATGTGAAGTATGCGGATATGTGCACGAAGGTGATGAGCCGCCGGCAGAGTGCCCGGTATGCCATGCTCCCGCATCAAAATTCAAGGAGCAAAGCGGTGATATCCATTGGGATTCGGAGCATGTGATAGGCGTAGCTAAGGATGTGCCGGATGAGATCAAGGAGCAGCTCAAGGCAGAGTTTATGGGAGAGTGCACTGAGGTTGGAATGTATCTTGCAATGAGCCGTCAGGCCATCAGGGAAGGCTATCCTGAGGTAGGAGCATTCTACAGACAGGCAGCTTTGGAGGAGGCTGATCATGCCTCTAGATACGCTGAGATGCTGGGAGAGGTTGTATCTGCTTCAACCAAAGAAAATCTCAGGGTAAGGGCTGAGGCTGAGAATGGTGCGACAAACGGAAAGACCGCCCTGGCTAAGAAGTGCAAAGAGCTTAATCTTGACGCGCTTCATGATTCTATTCATGAAATGGCAAGGGATGAGGCAAGGCACGGAATGGGCTTCTATGGACTGCTCAAGAGGTATTTCGGCTAAGTAGCTGGACCTTACAGAAGTATGAGGGCTGCTCTTCAGAGGGCAGCCCTTTAGTTTTGCGATTTTTTTTGAATGTGGTATCATATATAGCGTGTTGTCTTTTACCCGGCACCATATATTGATGATGTCACTGGGGGGACATAGCGCGATAGAGGAGGGTATATGGCTGAAGAAAAAAGATTCGCTGTACTGATCGATATTGAAAATATTGCCCCGAAGTATATAGAGCTAATTATGAATGAGGCAAGTAACTATGGGAATATCACAATAAAGCGGGCATACGGGGATTGGACCAGACAGAGTTCTTCCACCTGGAGAGGAAAGCTTCTGGATTATTCCATAATACCGATGCAGCAGTTTAATAATACTTTCGGAAAGAATTCCTCTGATTCGGCGCTTATCATTGATGCAATGAATATCCTGTACCGAAGCAACGTGGACGGGTTCATCCTTGTATCAAGTGATTCTGATTTTACAAGGCTTGCGGCTACACTTAAGGAAGAGGGCAAGGTCGTGGTCGGAATGGGCGAATCCAAAACGCCGGTGGCTTTGAGAAATGCCTGTGACTACTTCAAGGTGTTGGATCTGCTGTATAAAGAAGCAAATAAAGAGCAGGGCGGGAAGAAGACACAGAAAAAGAAGTCTTCAAAATCAAAGCAGAAGAAGGATCATGACAATGATCTTATCGAAACGGATGAGGCTGAGGCATCGACGGATCTTGATACGATAGAAAGAGCGATCATATCCATAATCGAAGCCAAGGGGGATGAGGATAACGGTATGTATATCGGTACGTTGGGCAATTCTCTGATACGGCGTTATCCTGATTTTGACACGAGAAATTACGGCGCCGGAAAGCTGTCTAAATTTTTGGAGCAGTTTGACAGCCTTCAGCTTACAAAGGATGGAGATTCCACCTTCGTAAAGCTGAGCAATAATGACTGATGAGGTGAAAACGATTGCAGACCATTGAATGGATCTCCGGGTTCTCCGGGAAAGAAATGAAGCGTCTCTACATGCTCACTATGAGACCTACTATGCAGACGAGAGCTTTTTTTTCGGATGTGACAGAGGATTATGTGACACCGCTTGAGCCGGATCCGTATTCTATAGTCAGGATAAAATTCCGGGCAGGAAGAAATAATGCGACTCATGTATTCCTGTGTATAAATGATGAAAAGCAGCTCATGACTAAGATTTCGTCAACCGGCGTCTTTGATTATTTCGAAACTGAAATAGAGCTGGATAATATTCCCGTAAGCTGGCATTTCTACGTAGAATGCGGCAGGCAGAGCGTATTTTATGACAGAAGGGGAGCTGTCAGGGATGAGCAGAAATATTATGATTTCAGGTTGATACCGGGCTTCAGGGAGCCTGACTGGGCTAAGAACTGCGTGATGTATCAGATCTACGTGGACCGATTCAGGAACGGGGATCTGACAAATGACGTGGAGGATCATGAGTACAGCTACATAGGCCGTCATTCAAAAAAGGCTGGCAGCTGGGAGGAGCTTCCCTATGACATGGATGTCGGACACTTCTACGGCGGAGATTTGGCAGGGGTTATGGAAAAACTTCCCTATCTGAAAAGCCTTGGGATAGACTGTATTTATTTCAATCCTCTTTTTGTGTCTCCGTCCAATCATGGCTATGACATACAGGATTATGACTATATCGATCCTCATTTCGGGAAGATCGTGTCTGACCACGGAGAATTGCTGCCTGAGGGAGAGACGGACAATAAAAAAGCCACCCGCTATATCAACAGAGTGACAAATATGGATAACCTTGAGGCGTCTAACCGGCTCTTTGCCGATCTGGTATCCAAATGTCATGATTATGGAATAAGGGTGATAATAGACGGTGTCTTTAATCACTGCGGATCGTTCAATAAATGGCTTGATCGGGAAAGGATATATGAAGGTCAGCCCGGATATGAACCCGGGGCATATGTGTCAAAGGAAAGCCCTTATCATTCATTTTTTAAGTTTCACAATGAATCCGAAAAAGAGTGGCCCTACAATCATACTTATGACGGCTGGTGGGGGCACGATACTCTGCCCAAGCTCAATTATGAGGATTCCCAGAAACTCCAGGATTATATACTCAGGATAGCTGCAAAATGGGTTTCGCCGCCATTTAACTGTGATGGATGGAGACTGGACGTGGCGGCTGACCTGGGCCATTCTGCTGATTTTAATCACGAATTCTGGCAGAGATTCAGAAGAGTCGTTAAGCAGGCTAATCCCGACGCGATCATCATAGCGGAGCATTACGGAGAACCATATGCATGGCTTCAGGGTAATGAATGGGATTCGGTTATGAACTATGATGCATTCATGGAGCCTGTTACCTGGTTTCTTACCGGTGAGGAGAAACACTCAGATGATTTCCGACCGAATATGCTGGGCAATACGGATGCCTTCTGGAATGCTATGGTCCAGGCATATATGAATTTTACCGAGCCTTCTATTTCTGTGGCAATGAATGAGCTGTCAAACCACGACCACAGCAGATTCCTTACGAGGACGAATCATATGGCCGGAAGGGCTTCAAGTCTCGGCGCGGAGATGGCTTCAAAGAATGTCGATAAGTCCGTCTTCAGGGAAGCTGTACTGATACAGTTTACCTGGCCAGGAAATCCTACGATCTATTACGGGGATGAAGCCGGAATGGTAGGATTCACAGATCCTGACAACAGGAGAACTTATCCCTGGGGAGAAGAGGATACGGAGCTTATAGACTTTCACAGGGCGCTTATCAGGATACACAGGGAGAACCGGGAGCTGAGGACGGGATCTGTAATGAAACTGGTAAGCGATTATGCATATCTTTCATATGCAAGACTTACGCTTGATGCTGTGTCCATAATCGTCGTTAACAATAACGATCATACGGTGGAAAAAGCTATGTCTGTATGGGAAACCGGACTCCCCAGAACCTGCCATGTAAAGAGGCTTATACTGACTGATAAGTCGGGGCATACTACCGAACCGGAAGAGATAGATGTGATATCGGGAAGACTGCACATCGAGCTCCCGCCTCAAAGCGCGGCAATATTCAGGGGAGAGATAAGGTAATTGCCATAATTCACTTTTCGTGGTATATTTTTTTGAGCGCCGGTGTGGCGGAACTGGCAGACGCCCGGGACTTAAAATCCCGTGGGTATTTATACCCGTACCGGTTCGACCCCGGTCACCGGCA
>CADCRB010000130.1 GCA_902803745.1 uncultured Lachnospiraceae bacterium | reverse complement strand
TATATTCATATGAGAGCTGTAACGATAAAAATAGCGAACGATATTATATTCGACTCAAAAAGAACTGCACAGAAAATATCTTATCATAGTATTATAATCAGCGGTAAAGAATGAACAAGAGACTGAAAAAATTATCAGAGGTAAAGTATGAACAAGAGACTGGCAAAGATAAGCAGGAAAACGAAAGAAACCGATATCACCTGTGAGCTCATACTCGACGGTACAGGTAAATCGGATATCAATACAGGCATAGGATTCTTTGATCATATGCTTGAGGGCTTTGCAAAGCATGGCCTGTTTGATCTCTTTATCACCTGCAGGGGCGATCTTGAAGTAGATGCACATCACAGTGTAGAGGATACCGGTATAGTGCTGGGACAGGCTATAGAAAAAGCCCTCGGTGATAAAAAGGGAATAAGACGATACGGTCATTTCCTGCTTCCGATGGATGATGCCCTTATAGCCTGTGCCATAGATCTTTGCGGAAGACCGTATTTTAATTTTGATCTTAGATTTCCCGAAGAACGCTGCGGGGATATGGAGATGAGCCTGATAAGGGAATTCTTCTATGCCGTTTCATATTCATCCATGATGAACCTTCATCTTAAGCAGCTTGACGGGCTGAATTCGCATCATATTGCAGAAGCAGCTTTTAAGGCTTTTGCGAAGTCACTGGATATGGCATCGGGATATGATGAGAGAATAGAGGACGTGCTTTCTACAAAGGGGGCTTTATAATGGAATACAGACAGATAATACCATGCATATACTTAAATAACGGTCTTGCGGTCAAGAGTCTGCATGACAGATCCAAGGTGTCAGAGGATCCGGTATCACTGGCTTCTTATTTTGAAAACCATGGAGCGGACTCAATAATCATCTTTGATTTCTCTGTGAATGATGCAGGACATGAAAAGAACCTTGAGATCATAAAGGGGATAAGTCATACTGTGGACATTCCTTTGATCGGAGCCGGAAATGTAAAACGGACCGAGGATGTTAAAAAGCTGCTATATGCCGGATGCTCTGTAGCTGCGCTTAATTTCTCCAAAAAAGAGAATATAGAGCTGGCAAAGGAAGTATCCAAGCGCTTCGGAAGAGACAAGATAGCTGCTTCCGTAGCAGATACGTCTGAGCGTGATGCGGGAGAGAGTGAGATAAAGAACTATATCGGGCTGGTCCTCCTTGTCAATGAGGAGCAGCTTTCAGAAACCGATGTATGGTTTAAGACGCATTGCTCGGACAACACCAATCCTATGAGTGTTGATCTTATTCCTCTTCTCGAAAAGGAATCCCTGCATGAGGCAGCTGCTGTGCTTCGTACCTACGATATCGCCGGTATCGCCGGCGGTGTACTGGACTCTTCGGCAGAGGATTTCATGGACTTTAAGAGGCAGTGCAAGGGGCTCGGCATTCCTGTAAATACCTTTGACAGCAAGATCTCCTGGGAGGAGCTTGAGAAGAACAGCGAAGACATGGTACCTGTCATTGCGCAGGATTATAAGACCGGTGAAGTGCTTATGCTTGCTTATATGAATGAGCAGGCTTTTGCAAAGACACTTGATACAGGGAAGATGACCTATTGGTCAAGGAGCAGGAATGAGCTTTGGACCAAGGGAGAGACCTCAGGCAATTATCAGTTTGTAAAAAGCCTCACGGCAGACTGTGATAAGGATACCATTCTTGCCAAAGTCTTACAGATAGGCGTCGCCTGTCATACCGGGGCAAGATCCTGTTTCTTTAATGAGATGATAAAAAGAGAATATGATGATTCTAATCCTCTTAAAGTGTTTGAGCATGAATACGGTGTGATAGTGGACAGGAGAGATCATCCGAAGGAGGGTTCCTATACCAACTATCTCTTTGATAAGGGAATAGATAAGATATTAAAGAAGATAGGTGAGGAATGTACGGAGATCATAGTCGCTGCAAAGAATCCGGATCCTGAGGAGCTGAAATACGAGCTTGCGGACTGGCTCTATCATGCCATGGTTCTTATGGTGGAAAAGGGTGTCACATGGGAAGATGTGACGAAGGAGATAGTAAATAGGTAATCTGGCATTAAATGATGAGATTTTGCTTTCCGTCGAGCATCCCGAGAGATACATCGGCGGAGAGATAAACTCTGTTATAAAGAATAAAGAAGATATCAGC
>CADCRB010000129.1 GCA_902803745.1 uncultured Lachnospiraceae bacterium | reverse complement strand
CAGCGCTTCCTTAGGATCATAGTCCGGATCGTTCTTTGCCTGCTTCTCTATCTCCTTCACACGATCCTTATAGAATTTCACGCAGACCCCGGTGAGCTTTACGAGCTTCTTTACGAGGCCCGCTATCAGAGAGATCATGCTTTCCCGTCCGGATCTAAGCTTTCCGTCCTCCGTCAGATAGTCGTTTATGGCATAGGCTCCGGTCTCGGTTATCGCTCCCATATCCACGGCGGCAGACAGCGCGGTTGTATAAGTCTTTACCATCTTCATGACTTCCACAGTACTGTCGTCCGCAAGCTTCAGATCGTCGGAAATGCCTGTGACGGATGAGACCGCATCTTTTATACCTGACATGAGCGAGCCGTCTATCAGCTTTTGCTGGAGGACAGCAGCTGTGCCCCGCTTTCCTTCCACATCCTCCTTAAACTGCTTCCATCTCGTAGGCATGAATGCTCCTATGAGATCAGTCGGATCAAAAAGACTCCTGTCTGCAGTAAGCTCATCGATAAGGGCTATCCTCATGAGCTGCCCGGATCCTGCTCCCGCTTTTGCAAGAGCCCTGTTGTATCTCGAATCAAAGATCCCCTTCATTTTCTTTTCAAAGCCTGTAAGGAGCATCCTGGAACAGATGGTTTTGGCCATATCCCAGTAATCCGTCTTCTGGTCATCGGCAAGAAGCATCAATGCCACATCGGAAAGAACCTTCTCATCGTTCTTCACTGCATCAAGGACCTTTCCTATCCTTGTATTCCTGTTTTCGAGCTGGTCCTTCTGGGAGTGGTCCAGCTTATACTCCTGACGTATCACGTCATATACGGCCTTGGTCTTTGCAGCGGCGGGCAGATCCTTCTTTGCCTTCTCGTCATTTCCTGTAAGGATCTGCTCCCAGCTTTTTACTATGCTGTTCGGAAGCTCATGCGTAGTGGCATCCATCAGCTCATCTTCATAGGTATCGCTGAAAAGCTCCGTCTCTACAGCTGTCTTTTCTTCTTCAAGATCCGCCTTCTTTTGCATGCTCCATCCGGCAAGCCCGTCATCCGACTGTATGGCTTTTGCAAGCTCCTCCTTTATGTCCTTTATGGCATCGTCGGCTTTGGTCCCGGCTTCATAGCCCATGGCATGCTGTATGGTCTTTGAGTTGATCTCCGTGAATATGGACGCCTTGAGCACGGCTTTCCGGACTTCCTCTTTCTGCTTCATCCGGTCCGTTGCCCTCATCACGCTGGCCTGTGCATCAGAGGATATGAAGATCCCGCCCAGGACTATCCCGTTCACGGTACGCTTAAACCACTTACCGGTCTTCATCTGCTGTATTTCCAGATTGCTCTCGGAATTGATAAACTCGTTTCTGGCATCCTTGGCATCTGCTTCAAGCTTGAAGTCTTTGGAATCCTTGAATTCCTTATTCACATCCCTGCTGACCGTAAGAGCTGTGGGATGCGCAGGATCAAACTGCCTTCTGGCCTTATAGCCCCTGAAATCACTGTTCAGCTTATACCTTGTACGTATACCGTTTTCATTTTCCTCCGAAAGCAGCGTTATGTTCTGGTGGGTCTTGATATAGTCGGCATTTCCCCTCATGCGGCTCTTCTTGTCCACCACCATATTGTCCACATCGACTGTGAGATAGGGATTGATAGAAAGATCCGACAGGGAGCTGTTCATGGTGCCTATATCAAATTCACCCACATACTCCTTTACTTCCTTTGCGGGCATGATGCCCCCGCCGCCCTTCCTGTTGAGCATATGGAATCGCATGGCGGCTTCATCATAGGCTACAGTATATCGTTTGTAGGTTACGGTTTCATACTGCTCCTTCCTGAACGCATTCCATTTGGCTGCCTTATCCTTGATATTCTGAAGCTCTGTCTTTGCTGTGAGCTCTTCATTCGCGGCTTTGTCGGAAAACTCCCTGCCCCTTGTCTTCATGATCCCTACGGCCCTGAAGAGATTTCCGAATATATTGCCTCCTTCCACTTCGAAGTTTCCGCTCTTTATCTCGCGAAGCTGATCTATATCCTGCTGCTTTTTAGTCTTCTCTTCCTGGCTCAGGACACTCTCATCGACATTGACCCTTGCATTTATCGCATTGTCGATCGCAGTATCTGCCATGCCCGTGCGGCTTGCATCCTCATTCTTGTACTGCGCCACTGCCTTGGCTTTCAGCATCGCGCTGTTCCTTGCAGCCTGCTTGATCTTTTCGACAGACTCCCGTATCTCCGCCCTGAGCCGCTCATGCTTTGCTTTCATCTGCTCGGCTTCGGCTCTTGAATCCTCGTTTGCACGGGTCATCTTCGCCTTGAGGTTTGCCCGGACACCCTGCATCACCTGATCGCGGTTGAAGTTTCCGTAGATATTGTCATTGATGCCGCTCTCTTTGTCAGCGATATAGGACTTATGGACCGAATCAAAGGCGGACGGCCCTGCCTGATCGAGCTTCGTCTTATATGTATGGGAAAAAGTCATATTTCCGGATTCTGCCATAAGCTATATCCTTTCTTTAATCAGCACCGCCGTCTTCGTCCTCAAGCCCCAGCTGCCTGAAGGTCTCGTCGAATTCACGCTCCAACGCGTTCAGCCTCTCTTCAATGTCATCAAGATCTGAAACCGTATCCAGATACTCCATGTATTCGCTGATGGTCATTCCGCCGGGATTTGCTATGGCAAACATTATGAAGTCCACGAAAATATCCATTTCATCATAGAGGCAGGCAAGATAGTAACGGATATTGTCATATTCCGACTCTATCTCATTTAGGTTCACCGGCATGCGGTAGGATAGATATACCTGATCCAGCGGCTCATAGTAGCAGAAGCAGCCGAATCCCGGAAAGGCTCCGGCGTTTATCACATGATTGATGCCGTTCAGCGAGATAAGCAGATCTGCAAGCGCCTCCTCCGGTATGTTCTCTGCTATCGTAGTATGGAAATGCAGTACTCCGTAAGGAGCATCCTCGCTAAGGCCGCCCTCAAGCACAGCCTCGATTATCACCTGGGCATTTACGACGCCCATATTTCCTGCCCTCGCGCGGAGCACTCCGTCCTGCTCAATACACTCTCCGAAAAGCTCAGTCATCATCTCACTGAGTACCTTTCCAAGTTCCTTTACTACGCTTTTCTGATCATCATTTTTACTCATGTCTTTCCTCCATAATCACTGAGGCGATGATTCGCCATGCCTATACTCCTTTATTTCTTCTTTTCCTCCTCTTCAGGGACCGTTTCAAGGTATACCTGCCAGATTTTGCGGTCCGTCTGTTTATTTGTGTTGCCCTCTTCCTTATCAAAGCTCAGGGTATGATTCTGAAGCGGATCCGTAT